>DATEQI010000538.1:0-12058 GCA_035272805.1 Alphaproteobacteria bacterium
GGCCAAAGAGCTCGGCATCAAGCGCATGGCGATGGCGACGGCGGGGAACGCAGGGGCCGCACTCGCCGCCTACTGCAGTCGCGCCGGCATCGAAAGCTATGTCTTCTGCCCGGACGACGCGCCTGCTCCCAATGTCGGCGAGACGGTGTTGCAGGGGGCCAAGCTCTACAAGGTCAACGGGCTCATCAACGACTGCGCCAAGATCGTCGCCGAAGGCAAGGAGGCCATGGGCTGGTTCGACACCTCGACGCTCAAGGAGCCGTACCGCATCGAGGGGAAGAAGACGATGGGCCTCGAGCTCGCCGAGCAGCTCGACTGGACGCTGCCCGACGCGATCTTTTACCCGACCGGGGGCGGGACCGGCCTCATCGGCATGTGGAAGGTCTTCGACGAGCTGGGCCGGATCGGCTGGCTCGACGGCAAGCGGCCGCGCATGGTGGCGGTGCAGTCGACGGGCTGCGCTCCCATCGTGCGCGCTTTCGAGCGCGGCGCCGAGTTCGCCGAGCCCTGGCAGAACGCGGAGACCGTGGCCTCGGGCCTGCGCGTGCCGGCGGCGCTTGGCGATTTCCTCATCCTGCGCGCGATCCGCGAGAGCAACGGCTTCGCGATGGCGATTCCCGACGAGGTCATTCTCGATGCCCGCGCCGAGGTCGGCCAAGAGGAAGGCTTGTTGCTCTCGCCCGAGGGGGCGGCGACCTATGCGGCCTACCGCCAAGCGCTTCACGAGGGGCGCGTGGGAAAACGCGACCGCGTCGTCCTGTTCAATTGCGGCAACGGCCTCAAATATCCGATGCCCGACACCAACCGGCGGATCGACCGGCATAAACCCATCGACTACGCCACACTGTGAGCGCCGCGCGCCGGCATCACGAAAATGTGACAAGGCGTGAAGGCATTTAGCACCTCTGCACCCGATCTATAGGTCGGTTGAATTTAGCAGCGGACGGTGCTCGGCAGGCTGTGCGAGCCGTCGCAAGGGAAACGGTCATGTGCAAGCGTCAGGTTCGTGCATCCTGGGTTCTGGTCGGTCTTTTTCTCGTCGTTCTCGCCGTCCTCTCGGAAGCCGGGGGATTCCACAATCAGCCCACGTTCCGCGACATCATTCGCGCGAACGTCACGACAATGCATGAGCGGCCGGCGCTCGGGTGAGCTTTCGCTCGTGTCGCGATTCGGAAGTTCGTCTCACCCGGAGGTAACCGTCATTGCGAGCGCAGCGAACCCCGGCGTACGCCGGGGCTGGATTGCTTCGTTGCCCTTCGGGCGCCTCGCAATGACAAGTATTTTCCTGATGTGGTGAATTTCGGAACCGGGACGCTCGCGGATCAGAGATCCGGCGCCATGGGCGGGGCTCCCAGCCGCTCGCGCGGCGTGCCCAACACGCGCTCGGCGGCAAGGGCAACGGCCAAGAGCCGCTCCTCCCCTCCGAAGGGGGCCATGAACATGAGGCCGACCGGCATGCCGGCCTTGTCGAGGCCTACCGGCATGGTGAGGGCCGACTGCGTCAGGAGATTGGCGACGCAGGTGTTGCGCAAGGCCGCCATGTTGATCCGGCGGTAGCTCTTGATCTCCGCCACCTCGTCAACGGTGGGCGGCGTCACCGGCACGGTCGGGGCGGCGATCACATCGCAGTTCCCGAAGTGCTGCGCGGCCGAGCGCGAGATCGCCGCCATCTTGCGGCGGCGCAGCAGGTACTCGCGGGCGCTGATCGCCCCGCCGTCGGCGATGCGCATCTTGATGATCGGATCGATATGCTCGCGCCACTCGGGCAGCTCAGCCTCGAGGAAGGCATCGCACTCGGCGGAGACGACGCTGCCGGCGCGCACCAGCTCGATCGCGTCGGCGGCCTCCGGCAGCGCCACGTCCTTGAGGCGCGCCCCCTTCTGGCGCAGCTCGTCGAGGGCTGCGCGCACCGCCTCGGCGATGCCCGGCGCGCAATCGTCCCACAGCGGCGCGCCCGCAATGCCGATGCGGACGTCGCAAAGCTCGAGCGCGCCGATGCGGGCTTCGAGCGGCTCCCAGCGGCCCCAGGCCGGATCGAGCGCGGCAAAAGCGTAAGCCACGTCGGCGACGCTTTTTGCCAGCACCCCCGCCGTGTCGAGCGTCTGGCTCAAAGGCACGATGCCGTCCGTCGACCAGCGGCCGGCGCTCGTCTTGAGGCCGACCGTGCCGGTCATGCTCGCCGGCACCCGTACCGAGCCCGCCGTGTCGCTGCCGAGTGCCACCATCGCCGAGCCTTCCCACAGGCTCACCCCGGCACCGGCCGAGGAGCCGCCGGGGACCCGGTGCGCGCCCGCGTCCCACGGGTTGCGCGGCGTGCCCCAATGCGGATTGACGCCGAGGCCGCCAAAGGCGAGCTCGACGGTATGGGACTTTCCCATCACCACGCCGAGCTGGCGGCGCAGCGTGGAGACGACCGGGCCCTCGCTTTCCCATTTGGGCGGCAATCGCTTCGCGGTGCCCGCGAAGGTCGGCCAGCCCTTGACCCCGTAAAGGTCCTTGACCGACACCGGAATGCCCTGGAGCGGCCCGGTCGCAGCGCCGCTTGCGAAGGCGGCGTCCGCAGCGCTTGCCTGGAGGCGGGCCTCGTCCGGACTCCAGCTCTTGTAGGCGTTAAGACGGCCGCCGAAGTCCTCGTGGCGCGAGAGTGCTGCCTCCACGAGCTCGAGCGAGGTGATCTCGCCGCGGCCGAGTGCTGCTGCGACGGAATTCAAGTCGCGGGGGCGTTTGCCGGTCATGGTGGCAGGGAGAGTAGCGGCTGGTCGGGGTCGAGGAAAGCGGCAAGTGCTGCGGCTCGCGCGTGCCGTCACCCTTTTGCTCGACCGTCGCTCTCCAACGCCCGTTGCAAGCGCACCGGATCGACCGCGATGCTGACGCCCGCGCGCTCCTGCTGGAGCAGCATGGCTACGCGCGAATCGCGATCGCCCCAGCCGCGCTCCAGGGCCTCGCTGAGCTCTCCGAGCGCCAGCTCCGCCATCGGCATGGGTACCTCGAGCTCGCGGGCGAGTGCCGCGGCGAGCGCTACGTCCTTGTGGGCGAGGCGCAACGCAAAGGCCGGCGGATCGTAGGCCCCCGGGAGAAACTGGTCGATCAGGCCATCGAAGGTGCGCCGCCGTCCGACGGCACCCTGGCGCACCGCTTCCCACAGTGCCAGTGCCTCCACGCCTGCCTTGACGCCCAGCGTGAAGACCTCGGAGAGCGCGCGTTGGATGGCATAGCCCGCGCAGTTGTGCACGAGCTTGGCGACCGTGCCGGCGCCGATCGGGCCGATGTAACGCGCCTGGTCGCCGATGGCGTCGAGCAGCGGCCGATAGCGCTCGAAGATCGCCGCCTCGCCGCCGACCCAGAGGGCCAGCCTGCCGGTTGCGGCACCGCGCGGCCCGCCGCTCACCGGCGCATCGAGCATGTGAGCGCGGCACTCGGCGAAGGCGGCATGTATTCGGCGCACGGTCGCGGGCGCGTTCGTCGACAGATCGAAATAGGCTCCTCCCGGACGCATGCCGTGAATTAGGCCGCTGGCGCCGAGTGCCACGGCTTCCACCTCGGGCGGACCGGGAAGCGAGGTGAATATGACCTCGGCTGCCTCGGCGACCGCCTGCGGCGTCGCGGCCCAGAGCGCGCCCGCCGCAATGTGCGGCTCGGCCGCAATACGACGCACGTCATGAACCACCAAGGAGTAGCCGGCCCTCTGGAGATTCGCGGCCATGCTGGCACCCATGGTGCCAAGACCGACGAAGCCGATCTGCATTGTTGCCTCCGTTGCTCGGGACACGCCGCGGCGTTTCCGCGGCTAAGTCCGCTTCTCGAGCACGTCCTTTGCCAAGAGTGCTGCCGACATCGCCGTGGGCCAGCCGGAGTAGAACGCCAAGTGCGTGATCAGCTCGACGATCTCAGCTTGCGTCACGCCGTTCTTGAGCGCGCGCTCGAGATGACCGCGAAGCTGCTCCGGACGATAGAGCGCAACCAAGGCCGCGAGCGTGATGAGGCTGCGGTCGCGCTTGGACAGGCCGGGACGTTCCCACACGTCACCGTAGAGAACGCTTTCGGTGAGCTCGATCAGCTTCGGCGCGAGCGGGCGAATCTTGTCGCGTACCGTTGGGGGTGCAGGCGTTGCCATGGTTCCTCCTTGACCTTGTGGGAGCGTTACGCTCCTTGGCATATCGGATAGTAGCTTGCGCGCTCGCAGAAGGTCCACCGCCGAGCGGCTTCACAGGGTGCTGCGGGGGGCAAGGGCTCTTTCCTCGACGCGGATGCGATGGGCGATGAGGAGGAGATTGAGGAGCGAGAAGACGAGCGCCACTTGCCAGGCGCCGAAGGCGAGCGGCAGCACCGCGATCTCGGCGACGACGATGGCGTAATTGGGGTGGCGCATGAAGCGGTAGGGTCCGCGCCTGACGAGAGGTGCTCCCGGCAGCGTCACGATGCGCGTGGTCCAGAAGCGGCCGAGGCTCGCGATGACCCAGATGCGCCCGAGGATCAGCAGGAAATAGACGCCGACGAGCGGCCAGAGGACCGGGCGGTCCGCCGGTACCGTGAGGGCAATCGCGCCGAGCCAAGCCGCGTGCAGGAGGACGAAGAGCGCATAATGGCCGCGCCCGTGCTCGACGGCGCCCTCGGCGAAGAGCCGGCGCGTATTGCGCCGCGCGATCGCAAGCTCCGCGAGGCGCTCAAAGACGACAAGTGCCGTAATCGCGTAGACCGGGCTCATGGAGTGAAAGATGCGACGTCCCGAGCAGAGCGCGCAAGGCGCATGCATGCCGAGGGGCGAGAAAGCGGAGGGTCCTGATTTTTCGCTTGTCGGCACCGGGACGCGCGCTCAAAGTGACAAGGGCTGTCGTCCAGGGGGAGCAATAATGCGGAGTCTCCTTGCTGCGATCACGTTTGCCGCCGGCCTGGTCTTGATCGCCGCTCCGGGCGTCGCGGCTCCTTGCGACGTCGAGATGCTGAAGGTCGAGTCGCGATTGCAACGCGTCTTGGATCCCGGACTGCGACAAGTGATCGAGGCGCTGCTCGATCAGGCCAGGCGCGCGCTCACTTTGCGCGAGCCCGATCGCTGCATGATGGACGTGAACAAGGCGAAGCACGCGCTGCGCATGAGGTGAGCGAGGCCGCAAGGGAGCGGAGCTTCGCTCCCTCGCGCACCGTTGCAGGATCGCCGCCTGCTCCTATCTCTTGAGAGAGGACAACCCAAGGTCGAACGGAGCCAGGAGATGCCGGACAAGCTGCCGCAGCCGGAGACGGCGGAAGTCGAGACGGAAGAGGAGATTGTCGGCCCACCGATCACCTTCGGCCAGCGCATCCGCGCCTATTTCCTCGCCGGCATGCTGGTGGTCGCCCCCATCAGCATCACCTTCTATATCGCCTATCTCATGCTCAACTTCGTCGACTCGCACGTGACGCCGCTCATCCCGGCCCATTACAACCCGAACAATTACCTGCCGTTCGGCATTCCCGGCCTTGGCCTCATCATCCTCCTCGTCGTCATCACGCTCATCGGCGCCGTCACGGCCGGCTACATCGGCCGCGTCTTCGTGCGGCTCTCGGAGATGCTGCTCAAGCGCATGCCCGTCATCCGCGGCATCTACGGTGCGGTGAAGCAGCTCGTCGAGGCGGTCTTCTCGCAGAAGGCCAGCGCCTTCCGGCAGGTCGTGCTGCTCGAGTGGCCGCACGCGGGGAGCTGGACGATCGGCTTCGTCACGGGTGCGGTGGCAGGCGAAATCCAGGCCCTGCTGCCGGCCGAGCTCGTCAGCATCATGGTGCCGACCACTCCCAATCCCACCGGGGGTTACATCGTCTTCGTGCCGCGCGAGAAAGTCATCCCGCTCGAGATGAGCGTCGATGCGGCGATGAAGATGATCCTCTCGAGCGGCATCGTCGTCCCGCCCGATGCCGCGGCCCTTGCGGCGACGGCGGCAGGGGCGGCACCGGCGCGCGCGGAGAAGGCGGAGGTGCGCTAAGCTGCGGCCGTAGCGTCGTCTCTGGCGCTGGGCTATTCTCGGCCATCATGGAAGACCCCTACAAGGTCCTGGGCGTCGAGCGCACCGCCTCGCAAGACGCGATCCGCGCCGCCTACCGCAAGCTGGCGAAGCGCCTTCATCCGGACCTCAATCCCGGCAAAAAGGACGCGGAGGAGCGCTTCAAGGCCGTCGCCGCCGCCAATGCGCTGCTCTCCGACCCGGAGAAGCGCGCGCGCTTCGACCGCGGCGAGATCGACGCGAGCGGCGCCGAGCGGCCGCGGGAGCGCCGCTTCTACCGCGACTTCGGCGATGAGGCCGCGCACGGCAAATATCGCGCGCAGTCCTTCGGGCCGGACGATCTCGAGAGCATCTTCGGTGCGGCCTTTCGCGACCGTTTCGGGCATGGCTTCGCGGCGCGCGGTCAGGACGTGCATTATTCGCTCACGGTCGATTTTCTCGAGGCCGCGAACGGTGCCGTGCGCCGCCTCGGGCTGCCGGACGGCCGCACGCTCGACGTCACCATCCCCGCCGGGCTCAAGGACGGACAGCTCCTCCGCCTCAAGGGCCAGGGCCTTCCAGGTGGAGACGAGGCACCGGCAGGCGACGCGCTCATCGAGGTCAGCATCGCGCCGCATCCGCTTTTCCGGCGCGAGGGCAACGACGTGGTGTTGGAGTTGCCGGTGACGCTCAAGGAAGCGGTGCTTGGCGCCAAGCTCGAGGTGCCGACCGTCAAGGGGCCGGTCACGCTGAGGATCCCGCCCAACTCGTCGAGCGGCACCCGCCTTCGCTTGAAGGGCAGGGGTATTTCGGGCGGGCACCAGTATGTCGTGCTCAAGCTCGTCCTGCCTCACGACGGCGAGCCCGAGCTCGCCAGCTTTCTCGAGCGCTGGCAGCCGCGCCATCCCTTCGACCCGCGCAAGGGGATGAGGACGGCATGATGCGCTTGGACGCTATCGCAGCGCTCTTTCCCGACCTCGAGACGGTCGAGCTGATCACCTGGGTCGAGCGCCGCTGGGTCGAGCCGGAGCCGGGTGAGGACGGCGGCTGGGTCTTCCACGAGATCGACGTGGCGCGGGTGCGCCTCATTTACGACCTGCGCCGCGAGCTCGAGGTGGCGGAGGAGACGGTGCCGGTCGTGCTCTCGCTCCTCGATCAGCTCTACGAGCTGCGCGCCACGCTCAAAAGCGTAATGCATGCGATCGAGGGCCAGCCGCCCGAAGTCAAGGCCGCCGTCGCCGCGGTCCTCGAGGAGCGCTCGATAAGCGACGCTGCAAGTCGCGAAGGGCCGCCGCGGTGACGGCGTTCCTCATCCTGACCGCCATCGGCAAGGATCGGCCGGGGCTGGTGAGCGCGCTCTCCGAAGAGATTGCGGCCCATGGCGGCAATTGGCTGGAAAGCCGGATGGCGCGCCTGGCGGGCGAGTTCGCGGGGATCGTTCGCGTGAGCGTGCCGGCGGCGAATGCCGAGGCCCTCGTGGCCGCACTTCGCGGCCTCGAGGCCCGGGGCCTGCGCGTCACGGTCGAAAGGGGCGTCGGCGAGGTGCCGGCAACCGTGCGCGCAGGGTTCAAGCTCGAGCTCATGGGGCAAGATCATCCCGGCATCATCCGCGACGTCACCCATGCGCTGGCAGCACTAGGCGTCAACATCGAGGAGCTGACGACGGAGATCGAGAGCGGCTCGATGTCGGGCACGGCGCTCTTTCGCGCAAGCGCGCGCTTGAGCGCGCCGGCCCAGGTGAAGGCGGCCGAGCTGCGCGAGAGCCTAGAGCGGCTCGCGGGCGATCTGATGGTCGAGATCTCCTTGGACGAGGCCCCGGCAGCGGGCGGAGGCGGGACGTAGGGGTGAGGGAGCGCCCCGACGATGCATCGATCGCATCCGGCGCTGGTGTTCCGTTTCGCAAGTGCGTCCCACCCGCTGATGACCGTCATTGCGAGCGCAGCGAAGCAATCCAGCGCCCGGTGCGAATTCCTTCCTGGATTGCTTCGGCGCCCTTCGGGCGCCTCGCAATGACACGTGTTTTCCTGATGTCGTGAATTTCGGAACCAAGGCCCGTTACCCCGATCTCAAATACTTGATCGCCGCGTCGCGCTCGAAAAGGTAGAGAAGGGTGCGGATCGCTTGCCCGCGCGGGCTCTTGAGCTCGGGGTCGCGCTCAAGCGCAAGCCGCGCATCGTCGCGTGCCGCGGCGAGGAGCTCCTGATGTGCCGCGAGGTCGGCCAGGCGGAAGTCGGGCAGGCCGCTTTGCCGTGTGCCGAGGATCTCGCCCGGCCCGCGCAGGCGGAAGTCCTCCTCGGCGATGCGGAAGCCGTCGTCCGTCTCGCGCAGGATGGCGAGGCGCGCCCGCGCCGTCTCGCCGAGCGGCGTGGCGTAGAGGAGGAGGCAGGTCGAGGCCTTTTGGCCGCGCCCGATGCGGCCGCGCAGCTGGTGGAGCTGGGCGAGCCCGAAGCGCTCGGCATGCTCGATCACCATGACGCTCGCCTCGGGCACGTCGACCCCGACCTCGATCACCGTGGTGGCGACGAGGATGCGGAGCGGCCCGCGCTGGAAGGCCTCCATCACCTTATCCTTCTCGCTTCCCTTCATGCGCCCATGCACGAGCCCGACGAGGCCCGGGAAGATTTCGCCCAGGTGGTGGCAGCGCTCGGTCGCGGCGGCGAGGTCGACCGCCTCCGACTCCTCGACGAGCGGGCAAACCCAATAGATTCTGGCGCCCTTGTCGAGCGCGCGCCTGAGCGCCGTGATCACCTCCTCGAGACGCTGCAAGGGCAGCGTGCGGGTGTCGATCGGCTTGCGGCCCGCCGGCTTCTCGGTGAGGCGCGAGACGTCCATGTCGCCATAGGCGGCCAGCATGAGGGTGCGGGGGATGGGGGTTGCCGTCATCACCAGCATGTCGACGACGCGGCCCTTGGAGGCGAGCAGCAGGCGCTGGTGCACGCCGAAGCGGTGCTGCTCGTCGACGACCGCGATCGCGATGTTCTTGAACGCCACCTCCTCCTGGAAGAGGGCATGGGTGCCGATCGCGATCTCGATCGAGCCGTCCTTGAGGCCGGCGAGGACGACCTCGCGCGGCTTGCCCTTGTCGCGCCCGGTCAGAAGGGCCAAGCGCACGCCCGCCGCCTGGGCGAGGGGGGCCATCGTCTGGAAGTGCTGGCGCGCAAGGATCTCGGTCGGCGCCATCATCACACCCTGCGCCCCCGCCTCGACGGCGTTGAGCAACGCCAGGAAGGCGACGATCGTCTTGCCGCTGCCGACGTCGCCTTGCAGCAGGCGCAGCATGCGCGTCTCCCCGGCCATGTCGGCGAGGATGTCGCGCACGGCCTCCTCTTGCGAGCGGGTGAGGGCGAAGGGGAGGGCTGCCAACGCCTTCGCGCGCAGGCGGCCGTCGCCCTTGAGCGGACGGCCGGCGAGCCGGCGCTGGTGCGCGCGCACCAGTGCCACCGCGAGCTGGTTGGCGAATAGCTCGTCATAGGCGAGGCGCGCACGGGGCTTGGTCGAGTGATCGAGGTCGGCCTCGCTCTCGGGCGCGTGGGCCTTCATGAGCGAGGCGTGCCAGTCCGCCCAACCCTGGCGCTCGCGATAGGCCGGGTCGATCCACTCGGGCAGCTCAGGCGCGCGCGCGAGCGCTGCGCGCACCGTCTTTCCCACCATCTTGAGGGTGAGCCCGGCCGTCAGCGGATAGACCGGCTCGACTCGCTTGAGGCTTTCCAGCTCTGCGAGCGTGCCGATGTGGTCCGGGTGCGTGATCTGCAGGCGGTCGCGGAAGCGCTCGAGCCGGCCGCTCACCACGCGCTCAGCGCCCACCGGCAGCACCTTCTCGAGGTAGTCGGAGCGCGCGTGGAAGAAGACGAGGAAAAGAAAGCCGGTCTCGTCGCGGCAGCGCACGCGATAGGGCAGGCGGGGGTTGCCGGGCGGCTCATGGCCGTCGATCCAAAGGGTGAGTGTGGCGATCTTGCCCTCTTGGGCATCGCGGATCTTGGGCGCGTAGCGCCGATCGATGAGTCCGCTCGGCAGATGCCAGAGCAGCCCTACGATGCTCGGGCCGGCCAAGCGCTCGTAAAGCTTCTTAAGCCGCGGGCCGACACCCGCGAGCGAGGTCACCGGCGCGAACAGGGGATAGAGGATTTGCGGGCGCATCTCGTATGGGCGCTATGCTCACGTGGCTGCTGACAGGAGGCACTCGAGGCCTTATATCCTACACGCGGCCAACCCCGGATGAGAGAATGCCTGATTCCCGCGCCCCGCGCTTGAAGCGCCTTTATTTTCGCAGCTGGCACCGGGGGACGCGCGAAATGGACCTGTTGTTGGGGCGCTTCGCCGAGCGCTGTCTCGACGAGCTGAGCGAGGCGGAGCTCGGCCAGTACGAGGCCTTGCTCGAGGCCGCCGACCCGGACATCTATGGCTGGATCGCGGGCGAGACGGTGCCCCCGCAGGCTTTCGACAACGCTGTCTTGCACCTTATCAAGAACTTCAAGATATCTCATGTAGGTAATTGATTATCCGATATTCTATGCTGACCGAACCTGGCCAAGTCACGATCGCGGGCGCCCCTGAAGGGGTCGACGCGCTGCTGCTCGGCGAGCTCGCAGAGGGCTCTCGCGCGCGGCAGTTCCTTCACGTGGCGCGCGACGATGCGGCCATGGGCCGCATGGCCGAGGGGCTGGCCTTCTTCGCCCCCGGCCTCGAGGTGCTGAGCTTGCCGGCATGGGACTGTCTTCCCTATGACCGGGTCTCGCCCAACGGCGAGATCGTGAGCCGTCGCATCGATACGCTCACCAAGCTCGCGCGCGCACCGCGGCCGGAGTCGAGCCGCGTCGTCATCACCACCGTCAACGCGCTCCTCCAGAAAGTCCCGCCGGCCGAGACCTTCCGCGATGCGGTCTTCGAGGTGGCGGTCGGCGGGCGGCTCGCGCGCGAGGATCTGGGCCGCTTCGTGGCGCTGAACGGCTACCGGCGCGCGGAAACGGTGCGCGAGGCGGGCGAATATGCGCTCAGGGGCGGCATCGTCGACATCTTTCCGCCGGGCACCTCCGAGCCCGTTCGCCTCGATCTCTTCGGCGACGAGGTGGAGCGCATCCGCGGCTTCGACCCTCTTAGCCAGCGCACCACCGGCCGGCTCGACCGCCTCGAGCTCAAGGCGATGAGCGAGGTGCTGTTGGACGAGACGGCGGTGCAGCGCTTCCGCATGGGCTACCGCGAGCTCTTCGGCGCGGTCAAGGAGGGCGACCCGCTTTACGAGGCGGTCAGCGCCGGCCGCGCGCACGTCGGCATGGAGCATTGGCTGCCGCTCTTCTATGAGCGCCTCGACACCATCCTCGATTACCTCCCGGATGCCGCCGTGACCTTCGATCATCAAGCCGAGCAGGCGATCGCGACCCGGCTCGAGACCATCCAGGAGTTCTACGGCGCGCGCAGGAGCCTGTTCGATGCCGATCCCGCGACCCTTTATATGCCGGTGCCGCCGGGCACGCTGTTCCTCGACCGCGCGGCCCTTGATGCGGCACTCGCCACGCGGGCGATCGGGAGCTTCTCGCCCTTCAAGGCCCCGCTGGGAGCCGGCACGGTCGATGCCGGCGGTCAACCGGGCCGAGACTTCGCCGATGCGCGCGCGCACCCCGAGGTCAATCTCTTCGACGCGGTGCGCGAGCACATCGCGGCCGAGCAGCGCCGCGGCCGCCGCGTGGTCGTGGCCGGCTACAGTCCGGGCGCGCGCGACCGGCTGCAGACGCTTCTGCGCGAGCATGGCGTGAGCAATAGCGCGACGCTGCCGAGCTGGCGCGAGGTCGGCCTACTGGCGGGCGACGTGGTGGCGCTCATCGTGCTCGGCCTCGAGCACGGCTTCGTGCGCGACGGGCTCGCGGTCATCGCCGAGCAGGACATCCTCGGCGACCGCCTCGTACGCCCGGCGCGCCGGCGGAGCCGTGCCGAGAATTTCATTTCCGAGGTCTCGAGCCTGACCGCGGGCGACCTGGTCGTCCACGTCGAGCACGGCATCGGCCGCTACGAGGGCCTCGAGACGATCGAGGTCTCGGGTGCTGCCCACGATTGCTTGCGCGTGCTCTACGACGGCGGTGACAAGCTCTTCGTGCCGGTCGAGAACATCGAGG
>DATEQI010000539.1:0-3292 GCA_035272805.1 Alphaproteobacteria bacterium
CCGTTCCGGCGCGAGCGATCCGGTCCTCCCCGGCTATCCGCGCGAGGACCTCCATGCATGCCTATCGTAGCCATACCTGTGGCGCTCTCAGGATCGAGCACGTCGGCGGCACGGCCAGGCTGTCGGGCTGGGTACACCGCAAGCGTGACCACGGCCAGCTCCTCTTCATCGACCTGCGCGACCATTACGGCATCGCCCAATGCGTGATCGACGTCTCGAACCCGATCTTCGGCGCGATTGAAGCGGCACGCCTCGAGAGCGTCATCACGGTCACGGGCATGGTCGTGGCGCGCAGCGCCGAGACGGTCAACCCGCTCCTCCCCACGGGCGAGGTCGAGCTCCAGGTGCGCGACTACCAGCTCCTCTCGGCGGCCGAGCAGCTCCCGCTCCAGGTCAATGCGGACCGCGAGGACAGCGAGGAGATCCGCTTGCGCTACCGCTTCCTCGATTTGAGGCGCGAGCGCATGCACCGCAACATCATGCTGCGCTCCCAGGTGATCCAGAGCATCCGCCGGCGCATGGTCGCCCAGGGCTTCACCGAGTTCCACACGCCGATCCTGACCGCAAGCTCGCCCGAGGGGGCGCGCGACTATCTTGTTCCCGCGCGGCTCCATCCGGGGCACTTCTATGCGCTGCCCCAGGCGCCCCAGCAGTTCAAGCAGCTTCTCATGGTGGCGGGCTTCGACCGCTATTTCCAGATCGCTCCCTGCTTCCGCGACGAGGATGCGCGCGCCGACCGCTCGCCGGGGGAGTTCTACCAGCTCGACCTCGAGATGTCCTTCGTGACGCAGGAGGACGTGTTCGCGGCGCTCGAGCCCGTGCTCGCCGGCGTCTTCGAGGAGTTCGGCCAAGGGCGCACGGTTTCCGCGCCGCCCTTCCCGCGCATTCCCTTCGATGAGGCGATGCTGAAGTACGGCACCGACAAGCCCGACCTGCGCAACCCGCTCGTCATCCACGACGTAACCGATCTCTTCATGAAGCCCGAGGTCGAATTCCGCGCCTTCAAGGCGGTGGTCGAAAAAGGCGGCGTGGTGCGCGCGATCCCGGGACCGGGGGCCGGCGCCAAGCCGAGGAGCTGGTTCGACCGTCTGAACGACTGGGCCCGGGAGCTCGGAGCGCCCGGCCTCGGCTACGTCGTCTTCGAGGCCGACGGCGGCAAGGGGCCGATCGCCAAGTTCCTGCCGGCGGCCGTGCAAAAAGAGCTCATGGCCCGCGTCGGCGCCAAAGCGGGAGATGCCGTCTTCTTCGTATGCGACAGGCTCGCTCCCGCCCAGAAGATGTCGGGTATCGTGCGCGCGCGCATCGCGGACGAGCTCGCGCTCATCGAGCCCGACGCCTACCGCTTCTGTTGGATCGTCGACTTTCCGATGTTCGAGCTCGACGAGGAGAGCGGCAAGATCGCGTTCAGCCACAACCCCTTCTCGATGCCGCAGGGCGGGCTCGAGGCGCTCGAGACGCGGGATCCGCTCGCCATCAAGGCCTATCAGTACGACATCGTCTGCAACGGGGTCGAGCTCTCCTCGGGCGCCATCCGCAATCACAAGCCCGAGATCATGATCAAGGCGTTCGAGATCGCGGGCTACACGCGCCACGACGTCGAGACGCGCTTCGGGGGCATGCTCTCGGCCTTCCGCTTCGGCGCGCCGCCGCACGGCGGCTCGGCTCCCGGCATCGACCGTATCATCATGCTGCTCGCCGACGAGCCCAATATCCGCGAGGTCATCACCTTCCCCATGACCCAGCAGGCCGAGGACCTGATGATGGGAGCGCCGGCGCCGATCGAGCCGGCAAGACTGCGCGAGCTCCACATCAAGCTCGACCTGCCGCCCGCAAAGAAGGCGCGATCGAAAGAGGCGTGAGAATCAATATATTACACGTTGATATTTGCGTAATACGCAGGTAGAATCCGCGCTCAGAAGAGAAGATCGCAATTCTGGGCAGAGGGCGGGCGGTTGTATCTTCCGAAGTACCGTATTCCGTTGCTGACCGCGACGGTGGCCCTGTCGTTGACGGGCTGCGCCGTGCCGATTGCCGTGTCAATCGCCTCATACAGTTTCAGCGGACTCTCGCTCGTCGCCACCGAAAAGGGGATGGGCGACTTGGCCTTGTCCCAGGCCACGGCGCAGAATTGCGCGACGTGGCGGATCCTCAAGGGCGACGATATTTGCCGCGATTATACGCCTGAAGAGCGCCACGAGATGAGGCTGGCGCGCGCCGAGGCCAACAATTACCCGCCGGGCTGGCACCCCTCGAACGAGCCCGACTACACCGCCATGGTGCCGCTCCGCTCGCACGCGGAGCTCGTAGCCGAGGTCGACCGGGCCGAAGCGGCAGAGCAGGCGCTGGCGAGCGCGGGTGCCTCAGAGAGTCAGGCAAAGCAACGCGCTGCTCCTCCGGCCGCGCTGCTTGCCTCCGCCGAGTCGGCGCAGGTGCAGAGGCGTGCGGCGGCCGTGAGCGCCGAGTCGCTCAAGCCCGCAGCTCAGCGCCAGGCAAACGCGTCGGCGCCGCTCCCGCCGGCAGCAAAGCCCGCAGCACCTCGCAAGGCATCGACGGCGCTCGCGAGCCCGCTTCCGATACCCGCGCCGAAGCCGCTGGCGGCGGCCCAGCCGGCCCCTGCGGTCAAGGACGCGCACGCGGATAACGCCTACCTCGTCCTCGGGAGCTACTCGACTCGCGCGAACGCCGAGTCGGGGCTCGCGCATTATGCCGCGGTCAGGCCGATGCTCAGCGTCGCCAAGGTCGATGGCAAGGAGGTCTTTCGCGTGGTGAGCGGGCCCTTTGGCCCACAGGACCTCGCCAAGGCTCGCGCCGCCCTTGCCAAGAGTTACGACATTCGCAAGAGCTGGGCGATACCGAGCTGCGGCGACGCCGATGCCCAAGGCTGTGCTGTCGCCAAGCGCACGGATCCGCAGATCGCCGTGCTGCCGCACAGGATTTAGCACGAGCCGGAAGAGCTCGGGCAGCATCTCGGCCCTGATGGCAGGTGCGGGCTTGCGGGTGAGGCTGCTATTAGATCGATTGCGACGTCAACCCTCTCTGCCCCGCCAAATCAGACCAGCCGGTCGCGCGGCTTGCGCCCGCCGAAATAGTCGTCGAGGTTGTCGAGTGCCCTGAAGCCCATGGCGTCGCGCGTGCCGTCGGTCGCGCTGCCGATGTGAGGGAGGAGAAAGGCGTTGTCGATACCGATGTAGCCGGGATTGAGCTTGGGCTCGCCTTCGTAGACGTCGAGGCCGGCCGCGCGCAGCCGGCCCGCGCGCAGTGCCGCGATGAGGGCCGCGTCGTCGACGATGTT
>DATEQI010000540.1:0-5555 GCA_035272805.1 Alphaproteobacteria bacterium
GAGGGGGGCGACTCGCCTCAGTGCACCTCGCCGATGCGCTTGATGAGATCGGCGTACTTGGCGCCGTACTTGTCCCACACCGGCTTGACGGCCTGCTGGAACGGCGTCTTGTCGGCGATCCGCTCCACGTCGATGCCCGCCGCCGTCATCTTGTCGAAGGCGTCCTTCTCCTTGGCGTCCCACAGCGTGCGCTCCTCGAGCTGTGCCGCGCGCGCGAGCTTTGCGATGAGCGCCTGGTCGTCCTTGGAGAGCCCGTCCCAGGTCTTGCGCGAGAAGACGAGGATCTCGGGCACGATGAGATGCTCGGTCAAGGTGAAGTGCTTGGCGACCTGGTAGTGGTTGTCGAAGACGAAGCTCGGCGGGTTGTTCTCGGCGCCGTCCACCACGCCGGTCTGGAGCGCGCTGAAGACCTGGTCGTAGCCCATGGGCACGCCGTTCGCGCCGAGCGCGTTCATCATGTCGACGAACATGGGGTTGCCCATGACGCGCACCTTGAGGCCCTTCATGTCCTCGATGCTCTTGATGGGCCGCTTGGTGTCGTACATGCTGCGCGCGCCGGCATCCATCCAGCACAGGCCGATGAGATGCGTATTCGGGTTGTTGGTGACCCGGTCGAGCAGCTCCTGGCCGATCGGACCGTCGATCACCTTGCGCATGTGCTCGACGCTGCGGAAGAGGAACGGCAGATTGAAGACGTTGAGGTCGTCGACCACGGGGCCGAGCGCGCCCACGCTCACGCGCGCGAGCTGGATGGCCCCCACCTGCGCCTGCTCGATCGCCTCCTTCTCGCCGCCGAGCTGCATCGAGGGGAAAATCTGGATGCTGAGGCGCCCGCTCGTCGCCGCCGCGAGCTTTTTGCCCATTTCCTCGACGGCCACCACCGTGGGATAGCCGGGGGGATGCACGTCCGAGTCCTTGAAGACCATCTTCTCCTGGGCCGCGGCCGGTCCCGCCGGCAATGCCGCCAAGAGCGTGAGTGCCAGTGCCGCGGCGCCGAGCCGAAGCGCATTTCGCCTAAAGCTCATGTCGTCCTCCCATGTTCAAGACTCCCGTTCCCGAGGCCGTCGCGCGTAGGGCGTTTTCTCGGCCTCGGCTGCGCCTGCCGCCCGCGGCGGCTCCGCGGTTTGACCGCCCGTGCGGCCCGTGGTAGGCTTTCAGTTATAGTATAACCATACAACAGGACGACGTTAGCATTGGCCCCGCGTCTTGCCAAGCTCGCCATGATGCGGCCGCTCGCCCCGCAGCGCAACTTGACGCATTCGATCGCGGAGAGGCTCGCGGAGGAGATCATGAGCGGCAAGCTCCCGCCGGGGGCGCGGCTGCCGACCGAGCAGGAGATGGTCGCCGCCATGGGGGTGAGCCGCACCGTGGTGCGCGAGGCGGTGGCCGCCTTGCGCGCCGAGGGACTGGTGACGACCCGCCAGGGTGCCGGTGCCTTCGTCGCGAACGATATCTGGCGCCGTCCCTTCCGGCTCGCGGGCGAGGCGCCCGCCACCATCGCGGACGTGCTCAACATCATGGAGCTCAGGGCGAGCGTGGAGGCCGAGGCGGCCGGGCTTGCCGCCGAGCGGGGCCGGGCTCCGGCGCGCCGGCGCATCGTGCGCGCGCTTGCGGCGATCGACGCGGCGATCACGCGCGGCGAGAGTGCGGTCGACGAGGACTTCGCCTTCCACCTTGCCATCGCACTCGCCACCGGCAATCCGCAGTTCTCGCATTTCCTCAAGTATCTCGGCCGCTTCATCATCCCGCGCCAGAGCATCCGCATCTCAGCCCATCGCGGCGACGGCCAAAGCGACTATCTCGAGATGATCCAGGGCGAGCACCGCGCCATCTCCGCCGCCATCGCGGCGGGCGATGCCAAGGCCGCCCGCGAGGCGATGCGCCGGCACCTCGTGAACAGCCAGACGCGTTATCGCCGTTTAGCCGACGGGGCGCCGGACGGGCGCCCTCGCCGCCGGTTTGCCCAGGCGCGGCCCTCGCCCAGCACCGCCCGCTCGTGACATCGCAAAGGCGCAATATCGCAAAGGGAGGACATCTCATGGATCGCAGGACATTTCTCGGCGGAAGCCTCGGCCTCGGCACGCTTATCGCAGCCCCCTATGTCGCGCGCGCAGAAGCGCCGATGACGCTGCGTTTCGCGCATTTCGCGGCGGAGGATCACCCCGCCCATATCGCCGCCAAACAATTCGCGAGCCGCATCGAGGCGCGCACGCAGGGGGCGATCAAGATCACCATCTTCCCCAACAACGTGCTCGGCGCACCCCCCGAGCAGGCCCAGCAGATCAGGCTCGGCGTCATCGACATGGGCCTGCCGACGCAGGGCCAGCTCGACAAGTTCGAGAAGGCATTCGCCGCCGTGCCGCTGCCGTTCGTGTTCGACGATTCGCAACACGTCTTCCGCGTGCTCGACGGGCCGGCCATGGCCTGGCTCGCCCCGCTCGCCGAGAAGCAGGGCTTCATCCTGCTCGCCAACTGGGAATACGGCTTCCGCAACCTCACCAACAACAAGCACCCCATCCTCAAGCCCGAGGACGTGGCGGGGCTCAAGATCCGCACGCCGCCCGAGATCCAGATCCAGGCGGCGATGGAGGCGTGCGGTGCCGCGGTGACGGCGATCGCGTTTCCGGAGGTCTATCTGGCGCTTTCGCAGAACGTGGTCGACGGCGAGGAGAACCCCGTCGCGGTCATTTACTACAACAAGTTCTACGAGGTGCAGAAGCATCTCGCACTCACCCGTCACGTCTACAACAACATGATCCACACGGTGAGCGCCGCCAGCTGGAAGAAGCTGAGCGCGGCCCAGCAGTCGATCTTTCGGGAAGAGAGCGTGATCGCGGGCAACCTCATGCGCAAGCTGATCGCCGAGCAGGAAGCGGACCAGATCAAGCAGATGGAGACGGCCGGGATCAAGCTGACGCGCCCGGATCTCGCCCCCTTCCGCGCCAAGATGGACCCGGCCTACAAGCGAATCGCCGAATATGCGGGTGCCGACAACGTCGCGAAGTTCCGCGCGATGGTCGAGGCCGGGCGCAAGGCGTAGCCTTCACATGTCGGGGTGAGGGAGGCGCCGACGCCTTATGACCGGTGCGGTGGACATCGCGGCCCCGGCCGAGCGCAACGACCGCATCCTGCGGGCACTCGACCGCCTCTCAGAGGGGGTGCTCGTGGCAGCCCTCTTGGGCGAGCTCGCGGCGGTCCTCGCCAACGTCTTCGCGCGCAGCTTCTTCGGCCGCTCCTTCCTGTGGACCGACGAGGTGGCGCGCATGGCCCTCTCGCTCCTCACCTTCGTCGGCGGCATCGTCGCCTACCGTCACGGCCATCACGCCTTCGTCCGCGTGGTCCTCAACGCCTTGCCCGCGTGGCTCCAGCGCGCCGCCGCGGCACTCTCTGATCTCCTCGTGCTGCTCATGGCCGTCGTTACGGTGATCACCTCGCTCCCCTTCATCGAATCGGGCTGGGGCGAGTTGACGCCGATCCTGCAGCTGCCGGCGGCGATGATCGCGCTGCCCCTTACCGGCAGCATGGTGCTTCTCGCCTTCTATGCGATCGAGCGCTTGAGGGGCCAAGACCGCAGGGCGGTATTGGCGGTAGGCGTGCCGCTCGTCGTTCTGATGACGGCGGCAATCCTCCTGCGCGAGGCCTGGCTGCCGTGGTTCGCCGGCGACGTCGCCATCGCCGCATCGCTCCTGCTGCTCCTCATCGTCATCCTCGCGGGCCTTCCCGTCGGCTTCGCGTTGCTGCTCGCCGCGGCGAGCTATCTGTGGACCTCGGATACGGTGCCGATGGTGGCATTGCCCCAGAACATCGTGAGCGGCACCGGGAACTTCATCCTGCTCGCCCTGCCGTTCTTCATCTTCGCCGGCCTCATCATGGAGCGCGGCGGCATCAGCTTGCGCCTCATCCGCTTCGTGCAGGCGTCGGTGGGCCATCTGCGCGGCGGCCTGCTGCAGGTCATGGTGCTGAGCATGTACCTCGTCTCGGGCCTCTCCGGGTCCAAGGCCGCCGACGTGGCCGCGGTCGGCTCGGTGATGCGCGACATGCTGCGGCGCGAGCGCCTGAGCGCCGCCGAGGGGGCGGCCGTGCTGGCCGCCTCGGCGACGATGGGCGAGACCGTACCCCCGAGCATCGCCATGCTCATCCTGGGCTCGATCACCAAGCTCTCGATGGCGGCCCTCTTCATTGCCGGCCTCGTCCCCGCTGCGGTCATCGCCGTATGCCTGATGGTGCTCATCTACGTGCGGGCCCGCCTCGCCAATGCGCCGCGCGGGCCGCGCACGGCCCTCGTGCCACTGCTCCGCGCCGGCCTCCGCGCCGTGCTCCCGCTCTTGATGCCGGTCATGCTCTTCGCCGGCATATTGACCGGGGTGGCGACGCCGACCGAGGTATCGTCCTTCGCCGTCGTTTACGGCCTGTTCCTCGCGATCGTGCTTTATCGCGAGATGGACCTGAGGAGCTTCGCGCGCACCGTGATCGACAGCGCCACGCTGACGGGCCTCGTCCTCTTCATCCTTGCCGCCGCGTCGAGCTTCTCCTTCTCGCTCACCATCGCCTACGTGCCGCAGCGCCTGGTCGAGCTTCTGCACAGCATCAATGACAGCACGACGCTGTTCCTCCTCGGCTCGATCCTCCTCCTCATCGTGGTGGGCTCGCTGCTCGAGGGCCTGCCCGCGCTCAATGTGCTCGCCCCGCTCTTGCTTCCCATCGCCGGGAAAATCGGCATCAGCGAGCTCCACTACGGCATTGTGCTCATCATCGCCATGGGAATCGGCGCCTTCATCCCGCCGGCCGGTGTCGGCTTCTACGTCTGCTGTGCGGTCATGCGCACCGACATCGAGGCCGCCACGCGCGTGATGGCGCCCTATCTGACGGTGCTCCTGATCGGCCTGCTCATCGTGACCTTCGTGCCCTGGTTCACGCTGGCGCTGCCGAGCGCCTTCGGATTCCGCTGATTGCGGCGCTCAAGGAGGAAATCATGACGGAAACGGAGACGACCATCGCTGCGCGGCTCGCCGCCTACCGCCGCCTCTTCGACCTCTCGGGCAAGACCGCCCTCGTGTTGGGGGCGGCCTCCGGCATCGGCAAGGCCTCGGCCGAGGCGCTCACAGCCCTCGGCGCTACCGTCATCTGCGCCGACAAGGACAAGGCGGGGGTGGAGGCGACCGCCGCCGACCTCGCGCGTGCCGGCGGGGCCGAGGCCCATGTGGTGGACGCGGGCAGCGCCAAAGACATCGCGGCGCTCGCGGCGGCCATCGCGCGAGGCCACGCGCGGCTCGACATCGCGCTGACGACGCCCGCCGTCCACGTGCGCAAGCCCATGCTCGACTACACCGACGAGGAATACGACCGCGTCGCCGAGCTCAACTTGCGCGGCACCTTCTATTTCTTGCGCGCCTTCGGCCGGCTGATGACAAAGCAGGGCGGCGGCAGCCTGATTGCGAGCTCGTCCGTGCGCGCGACCACGCTCGAGCCCGGGCTCGCCATCTACGGTGCGACCAAGGCCGGCATCATCCAGATGGTGCGCGGGCTCGCTTGCGAAGTCGGTCCGTTCGGCGTCC
>DATEQI010000541.1:0-8800 GCA_035272805.1 Alphaproteobacteria bacterium
CTGAGGGCGCCTCTTTCCGCTCCAGCCAACGCGCGAACAGCCCTGCAAACACCAGCCCCAGCGCCGGGAGCAAGGCTGCCGAGGGCTGCATCAGCCGCGCGAGGCTCCCGGACCGCACGAAGGCCACGAAGAGCGCTGCGAGCACGAGATAGGCCGCGAGGCCGAAGCCGAAGACGCCGGCCCGGGCGCGGAAATCCCGGCCAAAGGCTGCTTGCCGGGCGGATGGGCTCGCCAGCAGGCCGACCACGGCCGCTACCACGAGGGCGAGGAGGAGAGCGTGGAAGGCGAGCTCGAGGGTGGAGGCGCCCTTGATCCCGCCGGGCGGCGCAAGCCATCTGAGTGCTGCGAGCGCAAGCGCGGCAAGAGCGGCACCGGTGACCGCTCTTGCCAGGAACGCCTCGAGCGCCGGCCCGCGCGCGGCGGCTCGCAGTGCCGCAAGCCCCGCCGCCACCAGCAGGACCTCTCCGGCCGCCGTGAGCCATCCCACGGCGGCACTCGGCACCGCGGCAATCCACCAGCCCGCCTCGGCGCTCGGTTGGATGTTGAGGAATGAGGAGGTGTATCCCTGGATGTAGTTGGTGTAGAGCTGAACGGCCGTGCTGGTATAGCGCCCGAATATGCGCGGAATGATCAAGGGCTCGAAGAGCCAAAAGGGCGCGAGCTCGGGAGCGCCGAGATACGCCCAGTTGAGCGCGAGCGAGCCCAAGCAGGCGCTGATACCCATGCCGAAGAGCAGCAGCAGGCCGCGCTTGCAGGCGCGCTCGCCCTTGAGCGCGAGAGCGGCCGCGGCAATGGCGAGTATGCCGGTCGCGAAGGCTTGATATTGGGGCAGGCTGAACGGGAGCGCCACCACGAGCGGTGAGAGCAGGCGGACGAGCGAGCTCCGGCCCTCCCGGCCCGCGGCGGCATAGTGCAGGCTGCCGTAAAGCAGGCCGACGAACCACACCGCGGTCTGCAAATAGTATTTGCCGAAGCTGACGTCGAGAAGGCCCGTGGCCAGCAGCAGCACCGCGAGATCCGGCAACAGCGCCGCAAGGCCCCGGCCGAGAGGCCGGTCGCTGTTCCCGGTGAGCGCCTTGACGACGAGCGCGCGGACGACGAGTGCGAGCAAAAGCAAGAAGGCCGACGAGATTGCATGCCCGGCCAGGCCGTTGGCGAGTGCGGCACCCGCGAGATAGACGCCATTGCCGCGGCCGATGAGGAAATCGGCATAGATCGGCCGATCCGGCGCCAGCCAGATGCCGTGCTGATGCCGAATCTCCTCGAGGTAGGGAATGTAGAACTGTACGACGTCGGTATTGTCGGCATCGAAATAGACGGCGCGCACGAGCGCCATCGACACGAAGAGGATGGCTACGAAGGCGCGCAATGCGATCGCGAGCAACCGCGGCTCCTGATCGGCCGGCGCCTCAGCCGCGAGCTCGGCGGCCGAGAGCCAGCTGCGGAGGCTCGAGCACGCCGTGGCCAAAGAGGTGCGGTCGCGGAGCAGCAGCCAATAGCAGGCGGCAATGAAGAGCACCGCGACGAGGGCGGGCCACAGCAGGCTCAAGGCACCAAGGGCGAAACCGGCAAGGCTCATAAGCGCGGAGCCGGCGATGGCCGAGAGCACGAGCTCCTCCGCCCCGGAAAGCGCGGGTTCGGCAGAGCTCCTCGTTATGCGATGCCACAGGCTTCCGAGCGCCAAGAAGGCGAGGAGCAGTGCCGGGACGAGAAGTGCAAGCGCTGCATTGTAGGCGAGAACCCGAGCGCCGCCCTCGAAGATGAAGGCCGCGAACTCCGGTGGGCGGGCCAGCACGAAGAGGAGGCCGGCGAGCGCAAGCGCCGAGAGGAAGGCCCGCCGATGGTCTTTCCAGCGCACTGGCATGCGGTCGATCGGCTGAGGCAATCAGGGCTCCTCTTGGTCAGTCGCGAGCTGGCTTGCCCACCCTACCGCTCCTTATAAGGCGGCGGCCGCACGGCCGGCAATGCGCGGCCCTCGGGCTTTGCCGGGCCGCGGGTTTTCAAAAATATCTCTGCTTTGACAATAGCTTATCAAAGCGGTCCCGCGGCCGACTCGAGCGCGGGCATGGTCGCGGCATTGCGGCGTCGCGCGGCGGGGCGTCGCGCGAGGGCCGCGGCCGAGCAGGATGCGCGGGGCTGCGCATAATTGACGCTGGTGGCGAGATACGCTTTAACCAGCGCGAACTTCGCGGATCGTTGCCGCCGCAAGGAGGCCCGGGCCACGGGCTGCCGAGGGCGGGACGGCCGCGACACGTGCTTCTTTCGCAAAGAGTCGCCGTCCGCATGATCGATCACGTCTTCATCACGGGAGGCGCCGGATTCATCGGCAGCCATCTCGCCGACCGCCTGTTGGCCCGCGGCCATCGCGTGACGGTCTACGACAACCTCTCGACCGGCTTCGTCGAGTTCCTCGGGGATGCCCGCAGGCAGCCCGGCTTCACCCTGATCGAGGGTGATCTGTTGGATGAGGCCGGGCTCGCCAAGGCGCTTTCCGGCTGCGACCTCGTCTTCCACCTCGCTGCCAACGCCGACGTGCGCTTCGGCACCGCGTATCCGAGGAAGGACCTCGAGCAGAACACGATCGCCACCTTCAACCTGCTCGAGGCGATGCGCGCGAATGGCGTGCGCCGCATCGCCTTTGCCTCGACCGGTTCGATCTACGGCGAGACGAGCGTGATCCCCACTCCCGAGGACGCGCCCTTTCCGGTCCAGACGTCGCTTTATGGCGCCTCCAAGCTCGCCGGCGAGGGGCTGATCGCAGCCTATTGCGAGGGCTTCGATTTCCAGGGCTGGATTTTCCGCTTCGTCTCGATCGTCGGCGAGCGTTACACCCATGGTCACGTCTTCGATTTCTACAAGAGTCTCGCCCGGGATCCGACCACGCTCCACGTCCTCGGCAACGGCCGCCAGACAAAGTCCTATCTCTACGTCGCGGACTGCGTCGAAGCGATGCTGGCGGCGCTCGACCGGGCGCAAGACAAGGTCAACGTCTTCAACCTCGGCACCGAGGAGTACGTCCAAGTCGAGGACTCGATCGCGATCATCACAGCGCATCTCGGCCTCTCTCCGCGCCGCACCTACGGCGGCGGCGAGCGCGGCTGGATCGGCGACAACCCCTTCATCTTTCTCGATACGACGAGGATCCGCGCGCTCGGCTGGGCGCCCCGGGTCGGCATCCGTCAAGGCATTATTCGCACGGTCGATTGGCTCAAGGCCAATCCCTGGATTTACCAGCGGCGAACATGATGGGTCGCTCATGACGTTGCGCGAGCGAAGCGATGACGCCGCCCGGCATGGCGGAGTGCAGAGCGGGTGCCTTGGCCTGATCACCGGCGCTTACGGCACGCTCGGGGCGGCGATCGCGCGGCGCCTGCGGCGCGGGGGCGCCGATCTCCTTCTCGTTGGCCGCTCGCCCGAGCGGCTCGCCGAGCTGGCCGAGACGCTCGCGGCCGAGCATGGGTGCCACGGCAGGCTCGATCTCCTCGCGGTCGATCTCGCGGCCGGCGATGCGGCGGAGCGCGTGGCCGCGGCGGTCGCCCGCCTCGGGCGCCTCGATGTCCTCGTCAACAACGCCGCTATTCAAGGACCGATCGGCCCGCTCTGGGAGAACGATTGGCATGCCTGGGAAGAGACCATCCGCATCGACCTCTTGGCGCCGGTGGCGCTCTGTCGCGCGCTCGTCGGCTTTCTCGGCCGAGACAAGCGCGGCAAGATCATCAACATTTCAGGCGGAGGGGCTTCCGGGCCCCGCGCCAATTTCAGCGCCTACGGCGTCGCCAAGACGGGCCTGGTGCGCTTCACGGAGACCTTCGCGGAGGAGGTGCGCGCGCGCAACATCGATGTCAATGCCATGGCACCCGGCGCGCTCGGAAGCGCCATGACCGAGGCCATCCTCGCGGCGGGTCCGGCGCTCTGCGGGGAGCAGGAGATCGCCGCCGCACGCAAGGCCAAGGCGGGCGAGGCTCAGGCCGCCCTCGAGAAGGCGGCGGAGCTCTGCGCCTGGCTGGCGTCTGCGAAAAGCGACGGCATCAGCGGACGGCTGCTCGCGGCCCTGTGGGACCCGTGGGCGACGCTCGACCTCAGGGCCACGGAGCTCGCCGGCTCCGACATCTACACGCTGAGACGGATCCTGCCCAAGGACCGCGGCAAGGCCTGGGAGCCGCCCGAGTGAGGATTGCGGCCGCCGTCGGGCGGAACGGCCCTGAGCGCCGGGCCCTCTTGCGGCGGAGCACATGCGCTCAGAAGCTTAGCGGCGTGAAATCCCTCGTCGGCGCGGCATAAAGGGCGTCGCGGCCGACGGCGGACACTTCATTGGCCGTGCTCTCGGGCTTGACGGCGAGCGCATTCTTCTGAGGCAGCTCCTCGCCCTCGATCCATATGGCCATCGCGTATCCCTTCCACTCTTCCAAGAAGCGGTAAAGGGGTACGCGACTGTTGCCCGAGATTGGATCCGCCAAATAGGCGCGGTCTCCCTCGATCCCCTTGAACACGGAGAAATGTTGGACGTAGCCCTTGTCGAGCAGGACGACCACCGGCCCCTTGAGCTCCGCGAGTTGTCCGAGCGTCATCCTCAGGCCCTCGGCGGAAAAGCCGAAATGCGCCGCGGCCTTCTTCATGTCGAGCATCGATAAGCCGTTCTTCTCCTTGTCCTTCCATTCGTCCTTGCTGTAGGTCGCGCGAATCGCGGAGGTGAACTCGACTTCGGTGATGGGCTTGCCGTAGTAATGCTCGCTGATGATCGAGAGCGCGGCGGCGCCGCAGGTGAAATCGGTGCGTTGTCGAGCCACGTCCTGGAACTTGGCTGCCTGCCAGTTCTGGAACTTGCGATCCACATAGTCCTTGTCGGGCGCGGCGCCACAGCCGGCCAGCAAGAGCACCAAGAGCGCGACAACCAGCCTGATCATGCGCTCAGAACCTGTGGATGTAATCCAATGCTACCATCGCATCCGTCGCATCGCGCGTGAGTCCGAACGTCACCGACGGCTCGATCAGGTTGAAGGGGGTCAGCACGTGGGTATAGGCGAGGCGCAAGCTTATCGGCGTCTGCTGGGTTTGGGGCACCGCGTTGCCGCCGAACTGCCATTTCTCGTCATAGTCGATGAACACCTGGGTACTGAACGTGCCGGCATCATTGATGGAAAAGCCGAAACCGGAGTTGAGCTCCCAAATGTCTCCCGGGACGATATGGACGCCATAGTAAGTGGCCGGGATATAGTGGCTGTAATTCACCGTGGCGAACAGCACGATGGGATCATATGACTTCAACGCGGTCGCCGATCCCGTGAGAATCCAATGTCCGGTGCCGAGCTGAACGTTGAGGGGATCTCGCGTATCTCCCACCTGCACCGGCACGCTGGCCGAGCCTGCCCCAGATGCGGCCGGCAGGGAGGTCTGCGGCGGGAGCGGGATGTACGGCGCCTTGCCGGTAGGGGCAGAGGCCGATAGGCCGAGCACCACGTTGGGAACCCAGGGCTTCTCGTTGATCGCGCTGTATTTGAGCCCGAAGCGGATGTCGCCCAGACCGTCGAGCTCGTTTGAGGCTTGCGCTTGAAACTCGTTGATCTGTCGCTGTCCCCACAGGAGCGGAACCTGGAGAAAGCCCTCCAACCCCGTTACGATGCCGAAACGCCCCGCGGCAACGAACTGGACGAGCTTGTCGTTGCCCAATCCCCCAGCCTGATTGGTGTGGAGGTAGGACAAGGAGACGTCGGTCTCGACTCTCCGCGGCTGCACCAGGACCGCCTCGTTGCGCAGGAACTCCAGCGTCTCGCGCTCGGTCTCCTCCTGCTGTTCCTTGGGGGTCAGAGACGCGCTCTTGCCCCCCTCGGTCTGAGCCGAAGGATTGCCGCTGGTACCCTGATCTTGAGTCGGGGGATTGCCGTTGCTGTCTTGGGCCTGGCCCGGGCGGTTTTGCTCGGCGGCTTCCGGCCCCGTCCCGGTCACCAACGACATCTCCTTGGCCAAGAGCTTACGGCCGTTGGCCGCGAGATCGTGGCACTTGATCTCCGCAACGGGGATGGCTACGTCACCCAGATCCCGCGTCATGACATGCAGGATGCCGTCCTGCAAGACCAACCTTCCGGTCAGCCGGTCGTTTCCGGTCCCGGGCGATACCACCACGTCGCTGGAACTCGCTGCCGCGGCGAGCTTGTCCAGGGCCACCACCATCTTGCGGCCTAGATAGATGAAGCTCACCCCGTGGCAATCGACCCCCGACAGCTCGCCCGTGAGGTGGTTTCCGGACAGCGTCGATAGCGTTCCGGGTGAGGGCGGTGGGTTTGCCGGCGCGGCGCTCGAGGCGCGCTCTTCAGCGGGGGCTGCTTGGCCCGGTGCTGCGAGCACGATACCGCAGGCAAGCGCGCAAAGCAAAAGGCGCATGCGCGCGAGCCCCTGATGTCCCCACCGGGATTGTTGCCGAACGTGACTCCCCGGGCATCCGGACGGCTGTCTATCCACAGATCGGCAACCGTCCACCGATCGTCACGCGAGTCTACATGCCGTAGTAGGCGTAGTAGTATGCGAGGCTAAGATTGTTCGCTGCATAGGTGGCATAGGAGTAGGCGCTGTACAGATAGCTCGTTCCCGTGCCGTTGGGGCCGTCATAGTACGCGTAGTAGTAGCCGTAGTCGCTGTACAAATACGCGTAATATGAGTACAGGTAGCCATAGTACCCATAATACTGAGCGTAGTACCCGCTGCCCTTGACCCCATCAAGCTCCTTGTCCGACAGAACGGTCGGTTGCGATGAGCCGCCGACCAAGGGATTGGTGGCGTAGGATGGCGTGCCAAACGCCAGAAACGCGACGGCAGCCAGTGCCGCTAGTTTCAAGATGGCTCTCATTCAAGCTACTCCCCCATAGTCGACCCCAGAACGACTCAAGAGTCGCATAGCCGTTGAGTCCGGTCAAGAACGTTGACGGTTTCGCCGCCCTGCGGCGGGCGCGCGGCGGGCGCGCGGTGGGCGGCTCCAGCCATGGCGAAAGGCCCGAAAGGCCGCTATCGTCCGGGCGAGCGGGGGAGGCGCATGGGCGCCCATCCTCGCGCCCCAGGAGAGGGCCTCTCGTAGGCGCCGAGTCGCATGCTCTTCTTCGCTCCCGCCTTCATCCTCGCCTTCCTGCCGCTCGTGCTGCTCGCCTTCTGGCTCGCCCGCAAGCTCTCGCTGGGGGCAGCGCTCGTCGTGTTGCTCGTCGCCTCGATCGTCTTCCTCGGCTACCGCACGCCATCCGACGTAGCGGTCTTCGCGCTCTCGCTCGGCGGCAATTATGCCGCGGGCGAGGCGCTCGGCTGGCGCCGCTCCAAGGCCATCCTCGCCGCCGGCGTCGCCGCCAATCTGCTGCTCCTGGGCTACTTCAAATATCTCACCTTCATCGGCGCCAACCTCGGCGTGGTAGGGGGGCCGCTGCAGAACGCAGCCCTGCCGCTCGCCATTTCCTTCTACACCTTCAACCAGATCGGCTATCTCGTCGCCCGCTACCGCCGCGAGGTCCTGGCGCACGGCTTCCTCGATTACGCGCTCTTCGTCGCCTTCTTTCCGCACCTCATCGCCGGGCCCATCGTGCATTACCGGCAGCTTGCCGTGCAGTTCCGCTCGCCCGGCCGGATGCGGCTCACGGCGCAAAACTTCGCGGTCGGGCTCACCATTTTCGTCGTCGGCATGTTCAAGAAGATCGTCATTGCCGACGGCCTCGCGCGCTTCGCCGATCCGCTCTTCGCCAAGGCCGCGAGCGGTGCTGCGGTCAACTTCCTCGAGGCCTGGGGCGGCGACCTCGCCTACGGCTTCCAGATCTATTTCGATTTCTCCGCTTATTCGGACATGGCGATCGGGCTCGCGGCGCTGTTCGGCGTGGCGCTGCCGATCAACTTCTTCTCGCCGTACAAGGCCACGAGCGTCATCGAATTCTGGCATTGCTGGCACATCACGCTCTCCCGCTTCCTCAGGGACTATCTCTACATCCCCCTCGGCGGCAGCCGCGGGGGGACGGCGCGCAAATACGCCAATCTGATGGTGACCATGGTGCTCGGCGGCATCTGGCACGGTGCGGGCTGGACCTTCCTCCTCTGGGGTGCCGCCCACGGCTTACTCCTCGTCGTCAATCACATCTGGCGCGCGCTCTGGCACCGGGGCGCGCAGCTGGCGACAGAGGGCACGGGCCGGCTTGAGCGCGCGGCAAAGTGGCTGCTCACCTTTTTGGTGATCCAGGCGGCCTGGGTCCTCTTCCGCGCGCAGAGCCTCGCAGCGGCGGCCAATATCTATAAGGGCATGATCGGCTGGGACGGGCGCTTCATCCTGCCGCCGAGCTACCAGCTGCTCCTCGCCAAGCTCCCGTTCTTGGGCGAGCTCCCCGCCTCGCTCTTCAGGGGATGGCCCGCCGACAATGTCTTTTCCGGCCGCGATCAGCTCGCCGCATTGGCGGTGGCCCTGGCCGTGACCCTCTTGCTGCCCAACGTCAAGGAATGGATGGGCGGCTATTTCCCGACCTTTCCGAAAGAGCCCGCCGCGAGCGGCCCCTGGCGCTGGCAGTGGAATGCGCAGAAATCCGCGGCCGCGCTTTGCGCGCTCGCCTTCGTGATCGCGCTCGGCATGCAGCTCTTCGTGCAGACGCCGCCCCAGTTCATCTATTTCGAATTCTGACATGCGCGCCTATCTCTCGACCTTCGCCCTCGTCGTTTGCGGCATGCTGTTGGTTGCGGAAATTCTCTTCCTCCTTGGCACCGGGATCATCGTGCGCGAGACCTTCTGGGCGGCCACGGGCAGCGCCAAGAAGATGGCGCTGGCCGGCCGGATCGCGGAGCCCAGGAT
>DATEQI010000542.1:0-6973 GCA_035272805.1 Alphaproteobacteria bacterium
GTGAACAGGGTCAGCAGCTGGCTGACGAGCAATCCTCCGATGATCGTGATGCCGAGCGGGCGGCGCAGCTCGCTGCCCGTGCCCGAGCCGAGGGCCAGCGGCACCGCGCCGAGAAGCGCCGCCATCGTCGTCATCATGATCGGCCTGAAGCGCAGGAGGCAGGCCTGGTGGATCGCCTGTTCGGGCGTCATCCCGTGATCGCGCTCCGCCTCGAGCGCGAAGTCGATCATCATGATCGCGTTCTTCTTCACGATGCCGATCAGAAGAACGATGCCGATGATGCCGATGACGCCGAGGTCGCTGCCGGCAACCATGAGCGCCAGGAGGGCGCCGATGCCGGCCGACGGCAAAGTCGAAAGGATCGTAATCGGGTGGATGAAGCTCTCGTAGAGCACGCCGAGCACGATGTAGACGGTCACGATCGCAGCTAAGATGAGATAGAGCTCGTTGCCGAGGGCCGCCTGGAAGGCGAGCGTCTCGCCCTGGAAGCTCGTCAGGATGCTCCGCGGCATGCCGATGTCCAGCTCGGCCTGCTTGATCGCCGTCACCGCGTCGCCGAGGGCGGCGCCCGAGGCCAGGTTGAACGATACGGTGGTGGCGGGAAATTGGCCGAGGTGATTGATCTGGAGCGGCTGGATCTGCTCGCTCACTTGCGCGATCGAGGAAAGCGGGACCTGACCGCTCGAGGAGGTGGAGGACGGCAGGTAGATCGCATCGAGGTTCTTGAGTGAGGACTGGAACGAGGGATTTGCCTCCAGGATCACGCGATACTGGTTCGATTCCGTGAAGATCGTCGAGACGATGCGCTGGCCGAAGGCGTCGTAGAGCGCGTTGTCGATCGTCGCCGGCGTGATGCCGAAGCGAGCGGCACTGTCGCGGTCGATCGCGATATAGGCGGAGAGCCCCTGGTTCTGCATGTCGCTCGTCACGTCCTCGAGCTCAGGGAGCTGGGCGATCTTGTCGACGAGCTTTTGCGTCCAGCTCGAGAGCTCGCCCGGATTGGCGTCCTCGAGGATGAAGCGGTATTGCGCGCGGCTGATCGTCGCGTCGATGGTCAGGTCCTGCACCGGCTGCATATAGAGGGAAATGCCCTCGACCCCGACGGTCTCGCGCCCCAGGCGGCGGATGACCTCGCTCACGTCCGCAGCGCGCGAGTCGTGCGGCTTGAGATTGATCAGCAGCCTGCCGCTGTTGAGCGTCACATTGGTGCCGTCGACGCCGATGAACGACGACAGGCTCGCGACGTCCGGATCCTTGAGGACGGCCGCCGCCAAGGCCTGCTGGCGCTCCCCCATGGCGTCGAAGGAAATCGATTCGGGCGCCTCGGAGATGCCTTGGATGAGGCCGGTGTCCTGTACCGGGAAGAAGCCCTTGGGGATCTCGATGTAGAGAAAGGCCGTGAGCGCCAGGGTCCCCACCGCGACGACGAGGACGAGCCCCTGGCGGTCGAGCACCCAGCCGAGCGTGCGGTCGTAGCCGCGCACGAGGGCTTCGAACCACTCGCGATTCTTGCGCTCGAACAGGCTCTCCTGGGCCGCCGTCCGGTGGCGCACCAGCTTGGCGCACAGCATCGGCACCAGCGTCAGCGACACGACGGCGGAGATCAGGATCGTCACCGCCAGCGTCACCGCGAACTCGCGGAAGAGCCGCCCGACCACATCGCCCATGAAGAGGAGCGGGATCAGCACCGCGATCAGCGATATGGTCAGCGACACGATGGTGAAGCCGATCTGCTGCGAGCCCTTGAGGGCCGCCCTGAGCGGCGGCTCGCCCTGCTCCACGTAGCGCGCGATGTTCTCGATCATCACGATGGCATCGTCGACGACGAAGCCCGTCGCGATGGTGAGCGCCATGAGCGAGAGGTTGTTGAGGCTGAAGCCGAGAAGGTACATGGCGCCGAAGGTGCCGACGAGGGAGAGCGGCACCGACAGGCTGGGGACGATGGTCGCCGGAACATTGCGCAGGAAGAGAAAGATAACCATGACCACGAGGACGACCGCGAGCACGAGCTCGAACTCGACGTCCGCCACCGAGGCGCGGATGGTCACGGTGCGGTCGGTGAGCACGGCCGCGTCGATGGTGCTCGGCAGGGCCGCCTGCAATTGCGGCAGCAGCGCCTGGATGCGGTCCACGACCTCGATGACGTTGGCGCCCGGCTGGCGCTGAACATTGAGGATCACCGCCGGGACGGTGTTCATCCAGGCGGCGAGCTTGGTGTTCTCCGCACCGGAGACGACCTCGGCCACGTCGGAGAGGCGCACCGGCGCGCCGTTCTTGTAGGCGACGACGATGGCGAGATAATCCGCGGCGTTTTTCAGCTGGTCGTTGGCGTTGATCGTGTAGGCGCGCGCCGGCCCGTCGAAGTTGCCCTTGGGCGTGTTGACGTTGGCGTTGGAGATGGTGGTGCGCAGATCGTCGATGTTGAGGCCGTAGGCCGCGAGCTTGCGCGGGTCGAACTGGATGCGCGTCGCCGGGCGCTGGCCGCCGCTGATGCTGACCAGCCCCACGCCCGGCATCTGCGAGATCTTCTGGGCGAGCCGCGTGTCCGCCATGTCCTCGACCTGGGGCAGCGGCAGCGTCTTCGAGGTGAGCGCCAAGGTCATGATCGGAGCGTCGGCCGGGTTAACCTTGGCGTAGATGGGCGGGGCCGGCAGATCCGCGGGCAGAAGATTGCCGGAGGCGTTGATCGCGGCCTGCACCTCCTGCTCGGCCACGTCCAGGCTGAGATCGAGGCTGAACTGGAGCGTGATCACCGAAGCCCCCGCCGAGCTCGTCGACGACATCTGGTTCAGGCCCGGCATCTGGCCGAACTGGACCTCGAGGGGTGCTGTCACCGAGGAGGTCATCACGTCCGGGCTGGCGCCGGGATAGAAGGTCTGCACCTGGATGGTCGGATAGTCGACCTCGGGCAGGGCGGAGAGCGGGAGGAACTGATAGGCGACGATGCCGACCAGGAGGATCGCCACCATGAGCAGCGAGGTGGCGACCGGCCGCAGGATGAAAATGCGCGAGGGGTTCATCTAGGAGCCCGAGGCAGCGCCACGGCCCGCCTCATTGTTGGTCGGTCTTGTGGCGGCGCGCGCGCTTCTGCTGCTCGTCCTCGCCCGCGGGTGCCGCAGCCTTGGGGTTGGCGCTGCCGGCACCGGTTGGCGCTGCGGCCGGTGGGGCGGCGGCAGCGGCCGGTTGGCCGGGGGCCGCGGCGGCCGGCTGGCTGGGGGCGGCAGGTGCCGGCGTCGCCGCGCCCGCAGGCGCGGTCGTCGCACTCGCAGGTCCCGCCGCCTCGCGCAGGCTGATTTTGCTGCCCTCGCGCAGCTTGTCGGCACCGTCGACCACGACGCGGTCGTCCGGATTGAGGCCCGAGGTGACCGCGACGTTTTCCCCCTCGCTCGGCCCGAGCTTGACCGCGCGCACCGCGACCGTGCTGTCCGCATTGACCAGGTAGACGAAGGTGCCTGGCGCGCCGCGCTGGATCGCTGCGGTCGGGATCACGATGACGCCGTGGAGCGTGTTGACGAGGAGGCGGATATTGACGAACTGGTTGGGATAGAGCACCTCGTCCTCATTGGCGAATTCGGCGCGCATCTTCAAGGTGCCGGTCGTGGTGTCGATCTGGTTGTCGATGGTGGCGAGCTTGCCGGTCGCGAGCTTGACCGTCCCGCTGCGGTCATAGGCCTCCGCCTGCAGGACAGCCCCGGCATGGACCTGCTTCAGGATGGCCGGCAGATTGTCCTCCGGCACGGTGAACACCACCGAGATCGGTTGCATCTGGGTGAGCACCACGAGGCCGTTCGCGTCGCTCGTCTGCACGTAGTTGCCTTGGTCCACCTGGCGCAGGCCGACTTTTCCGGTGATGGGTGCCGTAATGTGGCAGTAGGTGATATTGAGCTTGGCAGCGTCGATCTGCGCCTGATCCGTCTTGACCGAGCCGATGAGCTGCCCGACGGTCGCCGCCTGGGTGTCCAAGGTCTGCTTGGCGATCGAATCCTGCTTGACCAGGGTCTGGTAGCGCTCGAGGTCGAGCTGCGCATCCTTGAGCGTGGCCTGGTCCTTGGCGAGCTGGCCTTGCGCCTGCTCGAGTGTGAGCTGATAGGGCCGCGCATCGATCTCGGCGAGGAGGTCTCCCTGCTTGACCAGCTGGCCCTCCGTGAAAGCGATGCGCAAGAGCTGACCGTTGATTTGGGTCTTGACCGTCACCGTCGCGAGCGGGGTCACCGTGCCGAGCTGGTTGAGGATCACGTTGACGTCGCCCTTCTGCGCCACCGCCGCGACAACGGGCATCGTGCCGGTCGCGGCAAAACGGCCGGTAGGGGCCGCCGGCCCGGGGCGCGTGTGAATCCACCAGGCCACCCCGAGGGCCACCACCACGAGCACGCCGATCCACAAAGCCCGCCGCCATGCGGGGCGATGGCGAGATACCGGTGCCTCCTGCCGCACGGGGTCGCGCGACTTCAGCGTCGGTTCCTGCTTATCCTCTAGACTCCTCAGATCGTTCATCTCGAGCCATTGCCCAAAGGATATCCCTCGCCGCGGCCGCACGCTCGGTCATCGCGTCGCCCCGACGCGGGGCCGAGCGTGCCCGCCAGTATATATGCGAAACGCCCGTTTTCCCTGCCCAAAATCGCGGTGCCGGGCCGAGCCCCGGCCGGGAACAGCCGAGAACCGGGCTCGCCCGTTTAACAGGCGAAGGGTTGCGCGGCGCGCGGGCTCGACAGCCGGGCCGTGGACGGCGCATCGTGCCGCCATGGCAAGGAGCTCGCGCCCACGCGCGTCTACGCGCCGCGACTCGACAGCGCTCCTCGACAACCTGGCGCTCGACGAGAGCGCGCCTGGAGGCCGGGCACGGCAGATCTATCGCGCCCTGCAGACGCTCATCCTCTCGGGCGCGCTCAAGCCCGGAACGAAACTCCCCTCGACCCGCACGCTCGCGCGCCATCTCGAGCTCGCGCGCACGACCGTGATTGCGGCCTTCGAGCTGCTCGCCGCGGAAGGCTACATCGAAGGCGCGCATGGCTCCGGCACCTACGTATCGCGCGCGCTCGAGCGCGAGCTCCTGGGCAAGCCGCCTCGCCGCGCGCTTGCCAAGGCGCAGACCGCACCTCGGCTTGCCTCGCGCGGCCAGTTCATCCGCCGCCTCGCAGCCGCACCCGGCCCGCCTTCGCTCAAGATTTTCGCCCCCGGCATCCCGACGCTCGACGCCTTCCCCTTCGAGGAGTGGCGCCGCCTGCTCGCGCGCGTGAGCCGGCGCGAGGGACGGCGGCTCTTCTACCCGGCGGACCCGCGAGGCTGGCCGGCGCTGCGCCAGGCGATCGCCGCCTATCTCGGCCCGGCGCGCGGGGTCGTCTGCGAGCCGCATCAGGTGATCATCCTTTCGAGCTCGCGCCAAGCCGTCGATCTCGCGGCACGCCTCCTCGCCGACCCGGGCGACACGGTGTGGACGGAAGAGCCGGGCTATCCCGAATCCCGCGCCGCGCTGGAGGCCGCCGGCTTGGCACTCGCGTTCGTGCCGGTCGATGCGGAGGGCCTGAGCACGGCGGACGGCCGCAGGCTCGCACCGCATGCCAAACTCGCCTCGGTGACGCCCTCCCATCACTACCCGCTCGGCACCACCATGAGCCTCGCGCGCCGGCTCGATCTCCTCGCTTGGGCGCGCAGCGCCGACGCGGTCGTCGTCGAGGACGATTTCAACGGCGAGTTCCGCTACGGCGGCCGGCCGCTTACCGCCCTTTACGGCCTCGATGGCGGCGAGCGCGTGATTTATACCGGCACTTTCAGCCGGGCGATGTTCCCGGCACTGCGTCTCGCCTACCTGGTGTCGCCGGCGCCGCTGAGCGATGCCTTCGTCCGCGCGCGCGGCCAGCTCGACGGCTATGCGGTGACCATCACCCAGGCCGCCGTCGCCGAGTTCATGGCAGCGGGATCGTTCGCCGCCCATATTCGGCGCATGCGGGCGCTCTACAAGGAGCGGCAGGACACCCTCGTGGAGCTCGCCAAGCGCCATCTCAAGGGTGCGCTCGAGCTCGAGCCCTCCGATGCGGGCCTCCATCTCGTGGGACGCTTGCCGCCCGGCATCTCCGACGAGGACGTAGCTCTGGCCCTCGCGGACACGCGCGTGGCGCCGGGCGTGCTCTCCCGCTTCTACGGCGCCGGCCGCACGCCCAAGCCCGCACCCTCCGGCCTGCTTCTCAATTACGCCGCCTGGGCGGCAGCGGAGCTGCGCGAAGGCGTGATCGCGCTCGCCCGGGCGATCGAAGCGGTCGCGCGTCCGAGGTGAGGCCGCCCTTGTATAGCTTCAAAATATCCCTTAAGATATACAATAGATATTCCGGGACAGGTTCATGCAGGCACAGATCACAAGGTGGGGCAACAGCCTTGGCATCCGCATCCCCAAGGAGCTTGCGCTGCGGATCGGCCTCAAGGCGGGCTCGCGCGTCGACTTGACCGCGAAGGGCGGCCAAATCGTCATTTCGGCCGTGCGTCCGCTCTACACGCTCGACGAGCTGCTCGTCGGCATGACGCCTGAGGGCCTGCACGAGGCGTTCGACTGGGGCCCCGCGGTCGGTCACGAAGTGGTCGAATGAGCGGCTACGAGCCGCAGGGCGGCGATCTTATCTGGATCGAGTTCGATCCCACGGTTGGACGAGAAGCGCGCGGCCGGCGCCCCGCTCTGGTGGTATCGCCCGTCGCATTCTTCCGCGCCAGCCACTTCGCCATTGTCTGCCCGATCACCTCGCGCGTGCGCCCCTTCGCCTCGAGCGTCGTTCTCCCGCCTGGCCTGCCCGTCTCCGGCGAAATCCTGACCAGTCACGTGCGAAGCATCGACGCCGAGACGCGCCCGATCGCCTATGCCGGTGTGGCCGTCCCTCCGGCCATCCTCGCCGAGGTGCGGGCCAAGCTCGCAGCGCTCATCGGCCTACAGTAAAAGCTGTCTCGAAGCGGCTACCCATGCGATCATCGATGAAAGAACGGGGAGAAA
>DATEQI010000543.1:0-5052 GCA_035272805.1 Alphaproteobacteria bacterium
AACTGGCGCGTGCGGCGGCAGCGTAGCTGAGGGCCGCCTCGTAGTGCCGTTCGGGAATCCCTTGAGCATTCTCGAGCAACTCCGCGAGCTTGGCGCTCAGCTTGTCCCGGTGGCTGCGCCACTCGGCCGCGTAGGAAAGAAGCGCCTCGAACGCCATGATCGTCTGCTGCACCTCGTTGAGCCCGCGGCAAGGCTCGGGGAGCTCGAGCTCGGCGATCTCGATGCCGTTGCGGCGCAACGCGTCGGCGGCGCGCTCGATCGCCGCCGCCGTCGCGGCCTCGGCCTTGTCCCAATAGGCGCTGCGGCAGAGGCCGATGCGCTTCGGGCGCTCGGAGACGAGGTCGGGAATGCCGGGGTCCTCGCCCGAGAGCACGCGCCGCAGGAGCTCGGTGTCCTCGAGCGTGCGCGCGAAGGTTCCGACCGTGTCGAGGGAGGGGGAGAAGGGCTTGACGCCCGCGATGTCGATGGCGCCGTGGCTCGGCTTGAACCCGACCACGCCGCAGAAGGAGGCGGGACGGATCACCGAGCCCGCGGTCTGGCTGCCGAGCGCGAGCGGCACCATGAAATCGGCCACGGCTGCCGCCGAGCCGCTCGAGGAGCCGCCCGGCGTATGCGCCGGATTGCGCGGGTTTCTCGTCTTGCCGGGGGAGAAGTAGGCGAATTCGGTGGTGACGGTCTTGCCGAGAATGACGGCACCTGCCCGCTCCAGTCGCGCGACCGATGCGGCGTCGCGCGCCGGACGGTTGCCGGCATAGATGGGCGAGCCATACTCGGTCGGCATGCGCGCGGTGTCGAAGATGTCCTTGATCCCGACCGGCACGCCGTGAAGGGGCCCGCGAGACGCCATCCGGTCAGCGGCCCGCGCGGCGGCGCGGGCCGCATCGCGATCCAGGAACTGCCAGGCGCCGACGGTCGACTCGCGCTCGGCGATACGCTGAAGGCAGGCCTCGATGAGCGCGAGCGCCGTCGCCTCGCCGCGGGCGATGCGGCGCGCGGCCTCTGCCGCGCTCAGCTCGTTGAGCCGCCCGGCCTTGGTGATCTCGCTCGTCGACATGTCGATCTCTCCACCCATTGCGCGGCGCCGGGCAGCGGTGCCATCGCCGCACCCCGCTCGGGACTCTCCCTCATAACGGCACCGCCGTCGAGCCCTGCTTGATCGAGCCGGCGGCCAAGCTATATCGAGTGGAACGGCTGGTGAATTGGCAACGCGAGGTCACGCGATGAGCGCTTCCTCTTCCGCTCCGGCAGGCACCTCCCGCACCGCGCGGGGGGTCAAGCCCGTGCTCGCACGCGCCGCCTTGGCACTTGGCGCGCTTGCACTCCTCGGCGCCGTCGCCTCCGGCCTGGGCGCGCGCCTCGGCCTCTGGCCGTTCCGCGACGGCTTCCAGATCCTGCGCTATGCCGCCTATGGCGGAGCCGGAGCCGCAGTGCTCTCTCTTGTGGCGCTTGCCTGGCCGCGCGGCACGCGATCGCGCAAGAGTCCGCTCTACGCGCTCCTCGCGCTCGTGCTCGGCTGCGCCAGCCTCGCCTATCCCGTCTATCTCTACCACATAGGCCAGACCGTGCCGCGCATCCACGACATCACCACGGATGTGGAGAACCCCCCGGCATTCGTCGCCATCGCCGCGCTGCGCATCGGCGCCGAGAACCCGAGCGCCTATGCGGGAGGGGCCACAGCCGAGGCGCAGCGGGAGGCCTACCCGGAGATCAAGCCGCTTCACCTCGCGGCCGCCCCCGCGGATGTCTTCAAGGCGGCACTTGCGGCCGCCCGTGGCCTCGGCTGGGAGGTGGCGGCGGCGGTGCCCGCGGAGGGCCGCATCGAGGCCACCGCGACGAGCTTCTGGTACGGCTTCAAGGACGACGTGGTCATCCGCATCGCGGCCGATGGCCAAGGAACGCGCGTCGATATGCGCTCCGAATCGCGGGTCGGCAGAAGCGATTTCGGCGTGAACGCCAGGCGCGTCGCCGCATTTCTCGCGGCCCTCAAAGGGCGCGTGGCCGGCGGGTAATGACCTCGCCGCCGAGCGCGCGGCCGCTCTCTATTCGGCCTTCTTGCTGGCGGCGACGAGTGCCGAGGTCGTGCGCAGCGGCAACTCCTTGAGAAAGAGCGCTGCGAGGAAGGCGAGCACGCTCAACGCGCAGGCGGCGAGGAACATGACCGCGAAGGAGCGCTCGAGCCCTGCGACGAGGAGCGCCCGCGTCGCCGCCGAAAGCGACCCCATCGCCCCCGTCTCGCCGTGAAGGAGGTCGAGAGCCGGATGCGGCCCGAGCGCCTCGTGGCCGGGCACGCCGGCGATGCGCACGCCGAGCTCGGAGAGCAGCACCGAGCCGAGGAGCGAGACGCCGAAGGCCCCGCCCATGGAGCGGAAGAAGTTGACCGCGGCCGTGCCCGTGCCGAGGTCGCGCAACTCGATCGCGTTCTGCACCGAGAGGATCGCAACCGGCATCACCATGCCGATGCCGATGCCGAAGAGCGCCATATAGGCGCACAATTCGAGGCGCGGCGTCCCAGCCGTCATGAGCGAGAGCAGCGCCAAGGCAACGCTCGCCATGACGAGGCCGAGGCAGGGGAAGATCTTGTAGCGCCCGGTGAGACTGACGATCCGTCCGGAGGCGTAGGCGCCTACCACGATGGCGCCGGTGAGCGGGATGAGCAGCAAGCCCGATTGGGAGGCACTGTCGCCGCGGACCAGCTGCATGAAGAGCGGCAGGTAGACGATGGCGCCGAACATCGTCATCGAGGTGAGGAACGAGAACAGGCTGGAGGAGGCGAAGATCGCATTCCTGAAGAGCCGCAACGGCAGGATCGGCTCGCGCGCGAGGCGCTCGCGAAAGCCGAAGACGACGAGGAGGACGAGGCCCGCAAGGGCGAGGCCGATGATGGGCGCCGAGAGCCATGGAAACTCGACCCCGCCCCACGTGGTGACGAGAAGAAGTGCCGTCACGGCGGCGACCAGGAGGGCTGCACCCCCGTAATCGATCTCGCGTTGGGTGCGCCGCGTCGCCAGCTTGCGCAGCGCCTTGTTGGAAATGAGGATGGCGGCCAATCCGATCGGCAGGTTGATCCAGAACACCCAGCGCCAGGTCAAATGCTCGGCGAAGAAGCCGCCGAGCACCGGTCCGCCGACGCTCGTGGCCGCGAACACGGCGCTGAAATAGCCCTGGTAGCGCCCGCGATCGCGCGGCGCGATGACGTCGGCGATGGTCGCATGCGCCATGGCGATGAGGCCGCCGCCGCCGAGGCCTTGGAGGGCGCGAAAAACGATGAGCTGGGTCATGGTGGCCGCGAGCGCGCATAAGACCGAGGCGGCGAGGAAGAAGGCGAGGGCCGCCTGAAGCATGACCTTGCGGCCGTAGAGGTCGGAGAGCTTGCCGTAGATCGGCGTGGCCGCCGTGGAGGCCAAGAGATAGGCCGACACCACCCAGGACATGTGCTCGATGCCGTTGAGCTCGCGCGCGATCGTCGGCAGCGCCGTCGCCACGATGGTCTGGTCCAGCCCCGCAAGCAGCATGCCGAGCATGATGCCGGAGAGAATGACCAGGATCTCGCGATGGCTGAAGCTGGCTGGAATGGCTTCGGAAGGACGTGCCTCCATGGGCACCTACGCCTCTCGTTCTTGCGGGAACGGCGCCATTGCGGCACCAGATAGGCTCGCTGCCTCACGCGTCAACCGGGCACGACCGCGCGGAGATGAGGCGTGTGGCGCAAAGATCGCGCACTAGCCCGACGAGCGGCCTCGTTCACGCCGCCGCCAAGCGCGCGCGCCCGTATCATTGCGGCATTGCAGCAAGACGGCAAGAGGCGCTGGCGCGCCAGCGTCCGGATGCCGTCGCCTCACGCCGCCTTACCCCGTCGCTCCCTCGCGCGCGACACTCGCACGCTCGGCGATCGCTCAGAGCCGCATGCTGCGAATTTCGACTCAACCGGTCGAAGCGACGCTGGCGCGAGGCTGCGATGCCGCTTGGACGGTCGAGGCGCCTCAAGATCGCGCGCGGGCGAGGGAGTGCCGCTTGCCCCGCCGCCGTCGGTGCCGTGGCCGCCGCCGGTGCCGCATGCGCGGCGCCGGACGCGCTCATCGAAGCTATGCGATATATGCAATCCATTGCCCGTGTGAGATGCGCAACGGCGAGCGCGCTCAAACGCGCGCAAGCGGTGCCACGCGTGCTGTTGGGAGGTTCCGGGAACGAAAAATGGTCAAAAAGTTATCCCCAACTATATAAAGTATTGACATAACGATAAACCACAACATATGCTACCACCGCTCGCACGTCGTGTGCGCCCGCGTGTCGATGCCCGGCGAGCCTACAGCTTGATCTCGCCTGGTTCGTCTCGCGGCAGGTTTGTCATTGCAAAGGGGAAACACATGGCAGCCAAGAAGAAGGCAGCGAAGAAGGCCAAGCCGGCCAAGAAAGCCAAGCGCCGCGCGAAGCGCTGACGCTGGTCGACGCGGGCCTGCATGCCCCAGCGAGACGCGGGGTGTGCAGGCCCGATGTCGTTCGCACCCGGTCCCGCCCCTGCGCGACCGGGATTTTTATTGGCAGCGGACGGCGATGCGGCCGAGGTAGCTGCCGGCAAGAGTGCCAAGCTGCGCTCAGCCGCCGAGTGCCGCCGTCTTCGCCGCGGCGAGCGGGGGGTGGACGAGCTCGGCGCCGGGCCAAGCCTTCGGGTGCGCGCGCCCGTATTGCGGCGGATAGGCGATCTCGACGCCCAACGCCTGGGCCGCGTGCCAGACCCAGCGCGGGTCGTCGAGGAAGCCGCGCGCGAGCGCCACCATGTCGGCCTGGCCGGAAGCGATGATGTCCTCGGCCTGGCGGGGATGGACGATCATGCCGACCGCGCGCGTGGCGATGCCGGCCTCCTTGCGCACGCGCGCCGCGAAGGGGACCTGATAGCCCGGGACGAGAGGCTTGGGCACCGCCTTGGGCACCACGCCCCCGCTCGAGACGCAGACATAATCGAAGCCGAGCGCCTTCAAGCGCCGCGCAAGTGCTACCGCGTCGTCGGTGGTCGCACCGCCCTCCAACCAATCGCTGCCGCTGATGCGCGCGCCG
>DATEQI010000544.1:0-5256 GCA_035272805.1 Alphaproteobacteria bacterium
CGCGGCCTCGCGCGGGCCGCCGATGCATCGCCGGCTGCAGGCGCCCTCCTCCACAAGCTCTTCAGCGCGCGCAGCCTCGCCCTCTTCGACGAGCTGCCCGCCACGGGAATCGCCTCCTATCTCTCGGGCCTCCTCATCGGCAGCGAGCTCGACGAGGCGCTCGCCGCCGTCTCGGCACGGCTCGGCGCCAGGCCGCTCTGCGTCACGCTGATCGGCGAGGCCGCACTCTCGCGTCTCTATCTGGCAGCACTTGGAGAGCGGGAGATCGAAGGCCGCCTGGCCGAGCCGGATGCGACGGCGCGCGGCCTCCTCGCGATCGCGCAAGCGGCGGGATTGCTCGGCTGAGGAGGCACGAACCATGAGTGGGTTGCGCGAGCTTGAGACGGAGCGGCTGCCCGCACGCCGCCCTCAGGGTGCCGGCGTCAGCTCGAGCCGTCGTTCGATTCGCTCGACTCGTTCATAGACGAGATCGAGGCGCCGCGACAAGCTGGCGTATTGCTGCTCGAGCATGCCGAGCGGCACCCTACCTCGCGCATATCGGTTCGCAGGCCCGCGAGGTCGGCGCGGATCGCACGAAGATGCTCGAGCACAAGGTTTTCCCGCGTCTCAGCCATAGGCCAAGCATAGGCTCGCCGACCCGTCCCGTCGAGCGAAGCGCACGTGCAGTCTTGGCCTCAGGCGCGCCTCACACCGGCTTGAACGCCGGATCGATGGCGACGTCGATGAGCGCCGGCGCGCCGCTCGCGAGTGCCTCCTCCATGAGCCGGATCGTCTCGGGGATGGTCTCGGCGTGCTCGGCCTTGATGCCGAGCGCGCGGGCCAGGCCGACGTAGTCGATCGCGGGATCGACGAGGTCCATGCCGACATAGATGTCGCTTTGCGCCGCGTGGCCCTTGAGCGCGTTCACCCGCTGCTTGAGGATGCGGTAGGAGCGGTTGTTGAAGATGACGAAGACGACCCCGATGCGGTAATGCGCCGCCGTCCACAGCGCCTGGCAGCTGTACATGGCGCTGCCGTCGCCGATAAGGGCCACCACGGCGCGCGCGGGGAGTGCGAGCTTGACCCCGATCGCGGCGGGCAGCCCCCAGCCGATGCCGCCCCCGCCCAAGCCGTAGTAGCTTTGCGGATCGTCGCTCTTGAGAAGCCGGCGCAGGCCCGCCCCCGAGGAGAGCGTCTCGTCGACCACGACCGTATCCGCCGGCAGCATCTCAGCAAGTGCTGCCAGCAGCGCCAAGGGCTGAATGGGCGCCTTCGCGGCCGCGGCCTTGGCCTGCGCCTTGATAGCCGCGCGCTCGGCGGCAACCGTTCGCTTGACCCCCTCGCAGCGCGCGCGCGCGCGCGCGCGCGCGTCGGCGCTCATGCGCTCGCCCACGGCGCGCGTGAGGTCGGGGAGCGTCGCCGCCGGATCGCCCAGGAGGGCCACCTCCTCGCTGTAGTTCTTGCCGAGCTCCCATGCGTCCATGTCGAGGTGGATGATTTTGAGCCCCTCCGGGACGGACTCGCCGGCCGAGGGGAGCGAGAGCGTGAAGAGATCGCCGCCCACCGAGAAGAGGAGATCGAATTCGGCAAGCGCCTCGCGCCAGGATGTCGCCAGACGCGCGATGGTGCCGCGGAAGAGCGGATGGGAGGCCGGGAAGGAGGCGGTATTGGCCACCCCCTCGGCGAAAACAGGAGCGCCGATGAGCTCGGCAAGCTCGACGAGCTCGCGATGCGCGCGGCGCCGCGCGACCGCGGCGCCGGCGATGATCACCGGACGCTCGGCCGCGGCCAGGAGGGCGGCGGCGGCCTCGATCGCTTGGGCGTCGGCGCGCATGCGCGGGGCCACGCGCGTCGGCGCGCCGAGCTCGATGTCCTCCTCGGCATTGAGAATGTCGCCGGGAAGGGAGAGGAAGACCGGGCCCGTGGGCGGTGCCAATGCGGTCTTGGCGGCGCGATGCACCATGCGCGGCAGGTCGGCGAGCCGGCGCACCTCGGCCGACCATTTGACGAAGGGCCGCGCGATCGGCGGCAGGTCGGCCCACAGGAACGGCTCGGTCACGCTGAAGCTCTGATCCTGCTGGCCGGCGGTCACCAGGATGGGCGCCCCGCATTTCTGCGCGTCATAGAGCATGCCCATGGCGTTGCCGAGGCCGGGGGCGACGTGGAGGTTGACGGCCGCGAGCCTGCCGCTCGCCTGGGCATAGCCGTCGGCCATCGACATCACGGCCCCCTCGTGGAGGCCGAGCACGTAGCGCAGCTCGTTCTCGACCGCGAGCGCATCCATGAGCGGAAGCTCGGTCGTGCCGGGATTGCCGAAGAGGAACTTGACCCCTTCTTGTTTCAAGAGCTCGATGAAGGCGCGCTTTCCGGACATGCGGGGCAAGGGTCTCTCCGTTCCTTGGTGTCGGTGCCAAGCGTCGGGGTAGGGGTCGGCTTGAATGGCCTAACGCGTATGGCTGTGGACGTCGGCGGCCGCGTGGCGCGTCAGGATGTCGCGCGCGAGCCGTCGGCGCTCGGGGGTCTCGGCGCGCACCCACAGCAGCACGGCACCCTGCTCGAGGGCGGTTGCGAATTCGCGCGTGTGCGGGGTGGCGCGCACCTCGCTCAGGAGCTCGAATGCGGCCATGCCGCCGAGCCCCGCCGCAATCGCGCCGGCGATCGCAGCACCCATCGCACCCGAAGCGAGGAGGATGAGGCCCGCCGCCGTGATCGGCTCAAGATACTTGGCCTCGCCCACGAGGCCGGCGAGCGTGCGCCGCCAGGCCTCGTTCCGGCCTTCGGATGCCGAAAGCGAATCGTGGCTGTCGAGCACCGAGATGTCGCTGCGCTCGAAGCCGGCCTTGAGCAGCTCCTCGACCGCCGCCTTGAAGGCCTCGCGCTCGGCGAAGCGCCCCACGATCTCCGTAACCGCCTTCTTCGTCCCGACCGTTGCCGTCTGGGCCATCTCTCATCCTCCGATCCAGGGGTCATTCTGCGTCAACAGCCCGTGCCTTGCCTAGTGCGGCAATAGAGCGGGTTAACCACGGAGACACGGAGGACACGGAGAAGACATTACTCTTTGCTCGCGCCCGCCACGCATGCTTCGCGACCTCCGCGCTAATTCTTCAAATCCTTCTCCGTGCTCTCCGTGTCTCCGTGGTGAAAACCCTAAGGCCGGACGAGCGGGACGCTGTCCTTGACCACGCCGGCGCAAGGATTGCGGCCGATCCAATAGGCGAGCTCGGCCGGATGATCGATGTCCCATAGCGCGAAATCGGCCTTCATTCCCGACGCGAGCCGGCCGCGGTCGCGGCCGAGCCCGAGTGCGGTCGCCGCATGGCGCGTGATCCCAAAGAGCGCCTCCTCCGGCGTCAAGCGGAAGAGGGTGGCGGCGAGATTGAGCATGAGCAGCAGCGAGAGCGCCGGCGAGGAGCCGGGATTGCAGTCGCTGGCAAGTGCGATGGGCACGCGATGGCGCCGCAAGGCCTCGATCGGCGGCAAGCGGCGCTCGCCGAGGAAATAGAACGCTCCCGGCAGCAGCACGGCGACGGTGCCGGCTTGGGCCATGGCGGCGACGCTGGTCTCCGAGCTGTGCTCGAGGTGATCGGCCGAGAGCGCCGCGAAGCGCGCGGCGAGCGCGCCGCCGCCCAAGTCCGAAAGCTGGTCGGCGTGGAGCTTGACCGGGAGCCCCCTTTCGCGCGCCGCCTCGAACACCGCCGCGGTCTCCTCGGGCGTGAAGGCGATGCGCTCGCAGAAGGCGTCGACGGCATCGGCGAGCTTGGCCTCGGCTGCGGCCGGAATCATCTCGCGGCAGACGAGCTCCACATATTCCTTCTGCCGTCCCTCGTATTCGGGCGGCAGCGCGTGGGCGCCAAGCAAGGTCGTGACCACGTCGAGGGCGAGCTCGCGGCCGAGGCGTCTTGCCACCCGCAGCATCTTCAGCTCGCTCTCCGTGGCAAGCCCGTAGCCCGATTTGATCTCGACCGTGGTGACCCCTTCCGCCATCAGGTAGTTGAGACGGTCCCGTGCCGACTCGAAGAGTGCCTCCTCGGAGGCGGCGCGCGTCTTGGCGACCGTCGAGCGGATGCCGCCGCCCCGACGCGCGATCTCCTCGTAGGTCGCCCCCTCGAGGCGGAGCTCGAATTCCTCGGCCCGGTTGCCCGCGAAGACGATGTGCGTATGGCAGTCGATGAGGCCGGGCGTCATCCAGCGCCCGCCGGCGTCGATCACCTCGCGCGCGAGCGCTTCGGGCCGATCGGGCAATTGGGCGCGCGAACCGACGTAGGCGATGCGGCCCTGCGCAGCCGCGATCGCGCCGTCGCGGATGGCGCCATAGGGCTCGCCGCCCGGCTCGAGCGTGGCAAGCCGAAGATTGATCCAGATGCGGTCCCACATCGCCATGCGGTGCTCAACCCCTGGCGCGCATGCCGCGCGCCGACCCGCCGGCTAGATAGACCAGCGCACGAGCGGGATCAAGCGTCGGCCGTCTTCGACGGCATGTACGCGTATTTCCGGAAAAAGCGCGGCCGCTCTCGGTGAGCGGCTTGCCAGCAGGAAGCGCTTCGTCCAAGCTGAGCCCGCCTGTCCCCCTGCCCTCGCGCTCCCCATGTCGCGAGCAGTTCCGCCCTTCGCCGTCGTCATCGAGGTCGCCAATGACAAAGCCGGCACTCCCCTTCGAGCCCGCGGAATACGCGAGGCGTCTTGAGGCCGTCCGGCGCGGCATGGCGGCGAAGGGCATCGAGGTCCTCGTCACCGCCATCCCGGAGAACATCTATTACCTCACCGGCTACGACTCGATGGGCTACTTCACCTATCAGGTCCTGATCATTCCGCTCGAAGGCGAGATGGTCTTCCTGACGCGCGCGCTCAACCTCGACAAGGTGCTGCTCACCTCGTGCCTCGAGAGGGTCGAGGGCTGGGACGACCTATCGAGCCCGGCCGAGGCGACCTTCCGCGTGCTGAGGCAATACAAGCTCGAGAGCATGCGCATCGCCAACCAGAACGAGGCCTGGTTTCTCTCGGTCGCCCACTACAAGCACATCTGCGAGCGGCTCGGCCGCGCCGAGCTCCTCGACGGCTCCGGGCTCATCGAGGCCGTGCGGCTCAGGAAGTCGCCGCAGGAGATCGCCTGCGTCCGGCGCGCGGCCGAGGCGGCGACGGCCTCCCTCGCCGCGGCCCTCGCGGCGACCCGTGCCGGAGCCCACGATCATGAGATCGCGGCCGAGGCCTCGCGGGCGCTCATCGCCGCCGGCTCGGAATATCTCGGGCACTCTTTCCAGGTCGTCGCCGGCACCGAGG
>DATEQI010000545.1:0-7105 GCA_035272805.1 Alphaproteobacteria bacterium
CCTTGGTGCCGTAGATGTTGTAGCAGGCAGCACCGCCGTTGAGGCGGTTCTGCGCGCGCGCGGGCGCCTCCTTGCCGCGGGCGGCGGAGGTGAGGCCGATCGATTGCCAGGCGAGCACGCTCTCGGCGAGGCTCACGTCGACGAAGGCGCCCCTGCCGCTGCGGGCGCGCGCGAGGAGGGCGGCAAGCGCGGTGGCGGCGGCCTGGATGCCGCTCGCGAAATCCGCCGTCGGCGGCCAAGCGAAAACCGGCGCCTCCATGCCCCCGGAGGCGACGAGGCCGCCGCCGAGCGACATATAATTGATGTCGTGCCCGGCCTTCCCGCGATAGGGGCCATTTTGGCCCCAGCCGGAGAGTGCCACATGGACGAGCCGCGGATTGCACTCCGCGAGATGGGCGCGCGTGAAGCCCAGGCGGTCGAGCACGCCCGGACGATAGGATTCGACCATGACGTCGGCTGCGGCGAGGAGGGTCTCGAACGCCGCCTTGCCCGCGCTCGCCTTGAGGTCGAGCTCGACGACGCACTTGCCGCCGTTCATGACCTTGTAATGGGCCGAGGTGCCGTCCTTGTCGCGGGGCCGCAGATGCCGCATGGGCTCGCCGCCCGGCGGCTCCACCTTGACCACCTCGGCGCCGAGGTCGGCCAGGATGAGGGCCGCGTAAGGCCCGGGCACATACTGGCTGAGATCGAGGACGCGCACGCCGTCGAGAAAACGGTGGCCCATGGCGGCGGCACCCGCTCCGCGATCCGCTCTCAGGCTCGCGCGCCGCAAGAAGGGGCGCGCGTCCGCACCACGCTCAATAGCCGTGCTGCGCGGCCCAGCCCTTGCCCGCCTCGAGCTCGCCGATCGCCTGATTGATGAGCCCTTGGGCGTTCACCTTGTGGCCGCCGAAGACGTCGCGGGCATGCTGGAGTTGGCCGAGCGCGTTGTTTAAAGCACCCTCGGCCGCGTCGATAGCGGGATAACGCGACTGCGCGAGCGTGCCGGCCCCGAAGGACAGCAACGCAACCAACGCCATCGCGCCGAACAGTCTGATGCGGCTCTTCGAAATCATGATCCCCTCCTTGCCGGATGATTTGACCCCCTCGGACGCGGTCCGAGCCTATTCGACGAGGGCGGGCGGAGCCGGCCCGCCGGTCTTCTCCTTGGGCTTCTTGCGCGTGCGGATCTCGGGAGCATAGTCGAAGGCGAGCGCCGCGCCCTCGAGCCGCACCTTGACGATGCCGCCATTGACGAGCTTGCCGAAGAGAAGCTCGTCGGCGATGCCCTTCTTGACGTGCTCCTGGATGACGCGGCCGAGCGGACGCGCGCCGAAGGCCGGGTCGTAGCCCTTATGCGCGAGCCAGCGCCGCGCCTCCGCCGTCAGCTCGATCGAGACGTTGCGGTCGGCGAGCTGCTCCTCGAGCTGGATGACGAACTTGTCGACCACCCGCTCGACGATCTCGGGCGTCAAGTGCGCGAAACCGATAATCGCATCCAGGCGGTTGCGGAACTCCGGCGTGAACATGCGGTTGACCGCCTCGTGGTCGTCGCCGAGGCGGGTCTGGCGCTCGAAGCCGATCGGCGGCTTCGCCATGTCGGCAGCCCCCGCGTTCGTCGTCATGATCAGGATCACGTTGCGGAAGTCGATCGTCTTGCCGTTATGGTCGGTGAGCTTCCCGTGGTCCATTACCTGGAGCAGGATGTTGAAGAGATCGGGGTGCGCCTTCTCGATCTCGTCGAGCAACAGGACCGCGTAGGGGTGCTGGTCGACGGCGTCGGTCAAGAGCCCGCCCTGGTCGAAGCCGACATATCCGGGAGGGGCGCCGATGAGCCGCGAGACGCTGTGCCGCTCCATGTACTCGGACATGTCGAAACGGATGAGCTCGACCGTGAGCGAGAGTGCGAGCTGGCGCGCGACCTCGGTCTTGCCCACCCCGGTCGGCCCCGAGAAGAGGTAACAGCCGATCGGCTTCTCCGGCTCGCGCAGGCCCGCGCGGGCGAGCTTGATGGCGGAGGAGAGCGCGTGGATCGCCCGGTCCTGGCCGAACACCATGCGCTTCAAGTCCTGCTCGAGGCGCTTGAGCACGCTCTTGTCGTCGCGGCTGACGTTGCGCGGCGGTATGCGCGCGATCTTGGCGACCACGGCCTCGATATCCTTGAGCGCCACCGTCTTCTTGCGCTTGTTCTCGGCCACCAGCATCTGCGCGGCACCCACCTCGTCGATCACGTCGATCGCCTTGTCGGGAAGCTTGCGGTCCGTGATGTAGCGCGCCGAGAGCTCGACGGCGGCGCGGATCGCCTCGGTGGTGTAGCGCACCCGGTGGTGGCGCTCGTAATAGGGCTTGAGACCGTGCAGGATCTTGACGGAATCCTCGACCGAAGGCTCGTTCACGTCGATCTTCTGGAAGCGCCGCACCAGCGCGCGGTCCTTCTCGAAGTAGTTGCGGTACTCCTTGTAAGTGGTGGAGCCTATGCAGCGGATGGTGCCGCCGGCGAGCGCCGGCTTCAGGAGGTTGGAAGCGTCCATCGAGCCGCCGCTCGTCGCCCCCGCGCCGATCACCGTATGGATCTCGTCGATGAAGAGGATGGCGTTCTTCTGATGCTCGAGCTCGTTGATCACCGCCTTGAGCCGCTCCTCGAAGTCGCCTCTGTAACGCGTGCCGGCGAGGAGCGCGCCCATGTCGAGGCTGTAGATGACCGAGCCGCGCAGCACGTCCGGCACCTCGCCGCGCACGATGCGCCGAGCCAGGCCCTCCGCGATCGCGGTCTTGCCGACCCCGGGCTCGCCCACGTAGAGGGGATTGTTCTTCTGCCGGCGGCACAGAATCTGGATGGTGCGCTCGACCTCGGACTCGCGCCCGATCAGCGGGTCGATCTTGCCTTGGCGCGCCTTCTCGTTGAGGTTGACGCAGTAGGTCCCGAGCGCGTCCTGTCCGCGGCGCACCACCTTCTCGGGAGCCGCGTCCTCGTCGGCGCCATGCGGGTTTTTTGCCTGGGCGTGGCCGGGCACCTTGGCGATACCGTGGGAGATGTAATTGACCGCATCCAGCCGGGTCATGTCCTGCTCCTGCAGGAAGAACACGGCGTGCGACTCGCGCTCGGCGAACATGGCGACAAGCACGTTGGCCCCCGTCACCTCCTCGCGGCCCGAGGACTGCACGTGGATCGCGGCGCGCTGCAATACGCGCTGGAAGCCGGCGGTGGGCTTGGCGTCCTCCAGCCGGTTGGTGATCAGGCTCGAGAGCTCGTTGTCGACGTAGTCGCTCAACTCCCGTCTGAGGCGCTCCACGTCGACGCCGCAGGCGCGCAGCACGGCGAGCGCGTCGGAGTCCTCGGAGAGCGCCAAAAGCAGGTGCTCGAGCGTTGCGTACTCGTGGCGGCGCTCATTGGCGAGTGCTAACGCGCGGTGGAGGCTTTGTTCGAGATTGGGTGAGAGCATTCGGGGCGACCTATCTGACTGGGATACCGGCTAATCCTTCTCGAGCGTGCATTGCAGCGGGTGCTGATGGCGCCGGGCGTAGTCGATCACCTGATTGACCTTGGTCTCGGCGACCTCGAAGGTATAGACCCCGCACACGCCGACGCCGCGCCGGTGGACGTGCAGCATGATCTGGGTCGCCTCCTGGGGGCTCTTGCCGAAGAAACGCTCCAGCACATGCACGACGAACTCCATCGGCGTGTAGTCATCATTCAGCATCAGCACCTTGTAGAGCGCCGGCTTCTTGGTCTTCGGCCGGGTCTTGACCACCACGCCCGTGCCGGTGCCGCCATCCTCGTCAGACTTCCGCGTATTGCCCATGGCCGTCACACGATCGTCGCACAGGGTCTTGAGCGATCCAGCTATGATAGTCAACTTCGCGCGCCGCACGAAAGCCCTTCGAGAGAAGTATAGTACGCGAGGGAGGACTGTGAAGGGTACCACAGAAATGACAAAGGGCCCGCGATGCCTCGCAGGCCCCTTGCAGCGCGTTCAGCGGATGCCGTTTCAGGCGGCCGCCGGCCTCAGAATCTTCTCGACCGTCACGTTGAGCTGCTCCTGGATCGGGCCGAAAGCCTCGTTCGCCACCTTGACCGAGAGCTCGCCGAGCTTGGTGCCCTGCTCGACCAGAGCGTCGAAAGTCTCCCTCGCCATCCCGGTCTGCAGCTCCACGAGCTCGCGTAGCGTCTTCACGCCGAAAAGCGCCTGCGCATTGGCAACGCCCTTCTCGATCGACGTCTGATTGTAGCTCGCGACCTCCTTGCCGAGCGTCTCGAAGCCCTTGACCAGAACCGTGGAGGCCCTGACCAACGCGTCGAGGTTCTCCTTGCCGAGCGCCGTGAGCTCGTCATAGCTCTGGAAGGCCGCATTGGTCGCCTTCTCGAGCTGCTCCTGCGTCGCGGCGAACGCCTTCTCGTAGTTCTTCGTTGCCACCTCGGTCGATGCCTTGACGACGCTCTCGACCGTCTGCTTGCCGGCCTCGACCACCGACTCGAGCGGTTGCGCCAGCTTCTCCAGCCTGACTCTTGTTGCCATGTCCCGCACTCCTCAGATTAAATGTCAAAAAGGGGTCTCTCCGCCCGCTGCAGCGCCTGAGGACACGCCCTCGGGCACTTTTGCTGCAGTGCAGCATTGTTGAAAATATAGGCAATCTCCGGGCCGAGTCAAGGAAAATTGTGCATTGCAACAAAAATGTCTTTTGCGTTGCACGCGAGGGACTTAAAGGGGCAGGGGCCGGCTCCGGCGGCCTGGCTTGCCGAGGCCGGGAGCGCTCCGCCCCGGGCGCCGGCTTCGCGTGCCATCGAGCGGGCATTGGCCCCGGGTTTCGTTGCCATCGGCAAGAGCCCAGGGCTAATCCGGCGAGCCGCCAAGCACTGCCCCGCCCCGCCGGCGTATAGATCGATTTTTTTCTGTCGAATCGTCTTTTGGGTAGACACTGAATCTGTCCTTCCATAGAATTGCCACAATCTGATCAGGGATTCACTACCTGGTTTGGCTACAAGATTGGCCTCATCGTCTGGCCAGAGGGGAGACGGGGTTTGCTCATGACCAGGGGTCGCGTGCGGAAGGCTGCATTCTCGCTTCTTGCTCTTGCGGCCATTGCCGTGCTGTGGGCAGGCCCGGCGGCGGCCAAATACGAGGCGCTCGTGATCGACGCGGGCACCGGGCAGGTGCTCCAGGCCTATAACGCCGATGCTCCCACCTACCCGGCCTCGCTCACCAAGATGATGACGCTCTACCTCACCTTCGAGGCGCTCCAGCAGGGCCGACTCAAATCAAATCAACGGCTTGGCGTGACCGACTACGCCGCCTCCCAGGAGCCCACGAAGCTCGATCTGATGCCCGGCGAGAGCATCACGGTCGACGAGGCCGTGCTCGCGCTCGTCGTCAAGTCGGCCAACGACGCGGCCGTGGTCCTCGCCGAGGCGCTCGGCGGCAATGAGAGCCATTTCGCCGAGCTCATGACGCGCAAGGCTGCCGAGCTCGGCATGCGCTCGACCGGCTTCCGCAATGCCTCGGGCCTGCCCAACCCCGGCCAGATGACGACCGCGCGGGACATGGCGACCCTTGCACGGGCGCTTATTCGCGATTTTCCGCAGTTCTATCATTTCTTCAGTGCCCGTGAGTTCACCTTCCAAGGTACCACCATCGCGACCCACAACCACGTGCTGGTCAATTACCGAGGTGCCGACGGCCTCAAGACGGGGTACATCCACGCCGCGGGCTACAATCTGGTGACCTCGGCGGTGCGCAACGGCCGGCGCCTCATCGGCGTCGTGCTGGGCGGCAAATCGGGCGGCCAGCGCGATCGCGCGATGATGCGCCTGCTCGACAGCGGCTTTGCCACGCGCGCGACCATCCGCGAGGCACGCTATACCGTGCCGGCGACGGCGACCCTGGCGGCCAGCGCGCCTGCGGCAGCGGCGACCCCGGTCGCCAGCGCTCCTGCGGCGTCGGCGATCCCGGTGGCCAGCGCGCCTGCGGCCGCAGCAGCGGCTCCCGATCCGGCGCAGCCCTTTCTCCCGGCGGTACCGCTCGGCGCGGTGAGCGAGGCGCCGCTCGACGACGTCGTCGGAGGGGGCGACAAGCCCGAGGCCCGCATCGGGCGCCCGCAGACGGCACCCGCACTTGCCATGGTCGACGGAAACGACAGCGACGAGATGCGAGCGAGCGGCTGGGGCATTCAGGTCGGAGCCTATTCCCATGCGGCGCAGGCCCGCGCGGCAGCCCTCCGCGTCAAGCGCTCGATCGCCGGGCTCCATCGGGCGACGATCTCGATCGCGCGCGGTCACGCCGGCCACGGCACGATCTATCGCGCCCGCCTCACGGGCATAAGTGCCGGCGAGGCGCGCGCCGCCTGCAGCAAAATCCATCGCAAGCGGAGCGAGTGCGTCGTTCTCAACCCCGGCAACGAGCGCACGCTCGCCGAGTTCCGACAGTAGGTCCCAAGAGTTTGTCTCGCGCGGCCCAGCGTTTGACCCAGCGCACGCGGCCGCGCGTCTCGTAGCCGGCTTGACGATAGGCCGCGAGCCAGAGGGCCGTGAGCTTGAGGAAGGCGCGCTTCGAGCGGCGCTGCCACTCTCTGAGCCGCCACGAGCGGCGGCGGCGTGGAATACGGCCCTGGCTCAGATAGACCATCGCCTGGCACGTTTTACCGTCCGCGAGGCGCACTCTGCACCGTGCCGAGCGATAATTGCGTCCCTCGTAATGGCGCAGGCGCGCGGCCTGGTGGCGATCGAGCCCACGGACGAGCAGCCCCTCCACGCTGGCACCCCTGCGGCGCGCCAGGAGCGGCGCGCTCGAAGGCCCGTTGGCCAGCCGCCGATAGCCCGCAAGACGCGCCGGCATGAGCTTGAGCCTTGCCGCCTCCGGCCCGAGCACCAGGCGACGCACGTCCTCGTCCAGGAGCGTGCCATAGAAGAAGAAGTCCATCCGCACGAGCTTTCGCACCTCCGCGCCCCTACGCGCCCCGCCTGCGTCGACGGAGCGCTCTTGGATCAGAACGCCGGGACCGCGACCCCGCTCGCCGCGAGCTGGCGGCGGAGGGCCGACTTGAGCCGCTCGAGCGCCTCAGCACTTGGCGCCTCGCAGCGGGCGACGAGTGCTTCCTGGGTGTTGGAGGCCCGCAACAGCCACCAGCCGTC
>DATEQI010000546.1:0-23502 GCA_035272805.1 Alphaproteobacteria bacterium
GCCGTCGCTTGCGACATCCCGCTTGCCCCCCTCGTCAAGCGCGCGCCCGTCTACTCCCGCCCCTACGTGAGCGCGAGGAAGCACCCCGAGCTGCGGCCCGAGAGCATCCCCTCCCCGCTCGCTCCGGCGGCTGCCTTGAAGCGGCTTCTCGCCTCGCCCGACCTCTCCAGCCGGCGCTGGATCTGGGAGCAGTATGATTCGACCGTCATGGCGGACACCGTGATCCGGCCGGGCGGCGACGCGGCACTCGTGCGCGTGCACGGGACGCGGAAGGCGCTGGCGCTCACGACCGACTGCACGCCGCGCTATTGCTTGGCCGATCCCTACCAAGGTGGTGCCCAGGCGGTCGCCGAGGCCTATCGCAACATCACGGCGGTGGGGGCGACGCCGCTCGCCTTGACCGACAACATGAACTTCGGCAATCCGGAGCGGCCCGAAGTGATGGGCCAGTTCGCCGGCTGCATCGAGGGTATCGCAGCGGCTTGCTCGGCACTCGCCTTCCCCGTCGTCTCGGGCAACGTGTCGCTCTACAACGAGACGCGCGGCGAGGCCATCCTGCCCACGCCCGTGATCGGCGGCGTCGGGCTCATCCGCGACCTCGGCAAGGCCGTGCGCGTCGCCTTCCCCTCGGCCGGCGAGGCGGTCGTGCTCATCGGCAGGACCGCGGGCTGGCTGGGCGCCTCGATTTATCTCCGCGACATCCTCGGCCGCGAGGAGGGAGCCCCCCCTCCTGTCGATCTCTCGGCCGAGCTGAGACACGGCGATTTCGTCCGCGCCATGATCGCATCGGGCATGGTGACCGCATGCCACGATCTCTCCGACGGCGGGCTCCTGGTGGCCCTCGCCGAGATGGCGCTGGCGGGCGGGATCGGCTGCACCGTGACCCCGCCCGAGGGCGGCCCGCCGCTCCACGCCTGGCTCTTCGGCGAGGATCAGGGGCGCTATCTCGTCACCACGCGCATGCCCGACGAGCTCCTTGCCCGCGCCGGCGCTTCCGGGGTCGAGGCCCGGCTTCTCGGGCTGACCGGCGGCTCCGAATTGACAGTCGTAGGCAGCGGACCTATATCGGTGGCCGAGCTCGAGGACGCTCACGAATCCTGGTTCCCGTCCTTTATGGCCGGGCACGATATGGGGCCGGACGAGGAGGCGTGAACGATGCCGATGGCGGCAAGCGAGATCGAGCGTCTCATCAAGGAGGCGCTGCCCGACGCCAGGGTGACGATCGAGGATTTGCGCGGCGACGGCGACCATTACGCGGCCCATGTGGTCTCCGCAGCCTTCAAGGGAAAGACCCGGGTGCAGCAGCATCAGCTCGTCTACCAGGCGTTGCGCGGCCGCATGGGAAGCGAGCTCCATGCGCTCGCATTGCAGACCTCCGCACCCGTCGACTGAAAACTCCAAGCAACAAGCCCCAGCAACAAGCTAAGGTGATCCGACCATGGCCGACAACGAAGTGGCAGAGCAGATCCGCAAGGAGATCAGCGACAACGAGGTGGTGCTCTTCATGAAGGGCACGCCCGTCTTCCCCCAGTGCGGCTTCTCGGCGGCGGTGGTGCAGGTGCTCAATCACCTGGGCGTCAAGTTCAAGGGGATCGACGTGCTGGAGGACCCCGAGATTCGCCAGGGCATCAAGGAATTCAGCAGCTGGCCCACCATCCCGCAACTTTTCGTTAAGGGCGAGTTCATCGGCGGCTGCGACATCGTGCGCGACATGTTTCAGTCGGGCGAGCTCGCGACGGTGCTGAAGAGCCACGGGGTGGCGACAAAGGCGGCCTAAAGCCCTCGCGACATTCCCGCAGTGCGCCACCCTTCGCGGCTCCCGCCGTTCACGCCGCGGCGGCGATGCTCGCGCGCGCTTGCTGGGCCAGCCGCGCCACCCGCTGACCGAGGCGCTCGCCCGTCTTCAAGTCGCTCTCCCTCATCCCTTCGCGTCCCTCATCCTCGCGTTACTCAAGCCGTTGTCCGCACTGGCCAATCGGCATAAGTTTCATTTTTTCTGTTACTTTCTAGAAGTAACCGCTATGATACGTGGCAGGTCTAATTGCGTTTGTACACTAGATATCTTTTAGTAACTAACCTATGCGAAGCCGGCGCGGCGCAACTGACGGTTTGGGCTGCTTGCCCCGCGCCAAGGAGGAAAGGCGATGTCCGCCAAATCCGCGGTGGGCAGCTGTCCGATGGACAGCGTGCTGCGCACCTTGATGGGACCCTGGACCACCTACATCCTGTGGATTCTGCGTTCCGAGGGAGCGCAGCGCTTCGGCGAGCTCAAACGCAAGGTGGCAGGAGTTTCCGCCAAGGTGCTGACCGAGCGCCTGCGCGGGCTCGAGTCGGCCGGGCTCATTCTGCGCCATTACGAGCCGACGATCCCGCCCCAGGTCACCTACTCGCTCGCCGAGCGCGGCAACGAGCTCTCGCCCATTCTCGACGCGATCAACGAGGTCGCCCTCAAATGGGCGGCGGAGGACAGCGCGCGCGCGACGCACGAGCCGCGCCAAAGCGCCGCCCTCGAAGCGCGCGCGAGCCGGCCGTCTTAGCAGCGCTTGAAGTGCATCGCGCGTTTCGTTAGATTCACGTCTGCAAGGGGATGGAGTCCCCCAAAATCGCCCGCCAGGGCTGATGACTCCTGCCGCGTGAGGAAACGCGGCGGGAGTTGTTTCGCAACCCCCCGCCAGGCCGTATTTTCTCTTGCCCTCCTCACGCTTGGCTTGTCGCTTGCGAGCGGCCGGCTCGTTGTTCGGCCGCAGCCGCGGGCGCAATTGGAGTCCTGCCCTCGAAAGAGGGCAAGCTCGGGAGTGAGGCATGGACAACGTTTGGCTCCTTTCGGCCCTTTGGATCGGTCTCGCGCTTGCCGCGTCGGTCATGCAGATCTGGGTCGCGATCTCGATTGCGCTGCTCGAGATCATCGTCGGCGCCGTCGCCGGAAATCTGCTGTCGCTGCCGCTCACCCCGTGGGTGAACTATTTGGCGGGCTTCGGCGCCATCCTGCTCACCTTCCTCGCGGGCGCCGAGATCGATATGAAGGTGATCCGGCGGCACTTCTGGTCCAGTATGTCGATCGGCATCGTCGGCTTTCTTGCCCCTTATTTGGGCGTGCTCGCCTACGCTCACTTCGTCGATGGCTGGCCCTGGGCCCAGGCTCAGATCGCCGGCATCGCCCTCTCGACGACCTCGGTCGCCGTCGTCTACGCGGTGATGGTCGAGACCGGCTTCAACCAGAGCGAGATCGGCAAGATCATCCTCGCCGCCTGCTTCGTCAACGATCTGGGCACGGTGCTGGCACTCGGCGTCGTCTTCGCCAATTACAATGCCTGGCTTGCCGCCTTCGGGCTCGCGACCGTGGCAGCACTTTGGCTCCTGCCGCGCGTAACACCCTGGTTCTTCGCGCGCGTCGGCAGCCGGGTGAGCGAGCCGCAGATCAAGTTCGTCATGCTGATCCTCTTCCTCCTCGGCGGCCTCGCCGGCACGGCCAAGAGCGAGGCCGTGCTGCCGGCCTATCTCATCGGCATGGTGCTGGCGCCGATCTTCCTCAAGGACAAGGAGCTCACCCATCGCGTCCGCGTGATCGCCTTCACGGTGCTCACGCCGTTCTATTTCCTCAAGGCGGGCTCGCTCGTGCGCGCCGACGTGATCGTCGCGTCCGCGGGCTTGATCCTCGCCTATCTCGCGGTCAAGATGGCGACGAAGTTCGTCGGCATCCTGCCGCTCACCCGCATCTTCCGCTTCGAGCGGCGGGAGGGGATGTACACGACGCTCATGATGTCGACCGGCCTCACCTTCGGCTCGATCTCCGCACTCTTCGGTCTCACCAACCACATCATCGACGAGCGCCAGTACACCATCCTCCTGACCGCCGTGATCGGCAGTGCCGTGGTGCCGACTTTGATCGCGCAGCGCTGGTTCCAGCCCGCGTTCAAGGCGCTCGAGGCGGCGGTACCGGTCAAGCCCGAGCCGCGCGTGGTAGGGGAAGGAGTGCCCCGTGTATAGCAGGATCCTCGTGGCCAACGACGGCTCGAGCGGGGCCTTGAAGGCGCTCGAGGCCGCGATCCGGCTCGCCAAGCGCCACCGCGCGGAGCTCCACATGATCGCGGTCGAGGAGCTGCCGCGTTTTGCCGCCAGCATCGACGAGGTCGACGAGGAGCAGGCGGAGGCCGACCATCGCTTGGCACCGGTGCTCGCCGCGGCGCGCGCCCAGGCGAAACGCGAGCGTGTCAAGCTCGAGACGCACATCGTGGCCGGCCACGTCGTGCCGGCGATAGTGGAGCTTGTCAGGACGCACCGTATCGATCTCCTCGTGGTCGGCTTCATGGGCCATTCGCAGCTCTACGAGCGCATCATCGGCAGCACGACCGACCGTCTGGTGCGCCTGGCACCCTGCGCGATCCTCGTCGTCAAGTAGGACGAAGTCAGGGTGCCGAGCCTCAACAGCCGCTCCTTCTTCGCGCGCTGGCAGGCGCTCCATGCGGCCTCCAACCCGGGACTGCTCAAGGACTGCTGGCAACTCGACGGCGTGATCTGGACCAAGGAGCGCCATAATTTATGGGGCGAGCGCTATTCCTTCCAGCTCGAGGTCCATCGCCTGGAGCAAGCCGCCGGGGCCGGCAAGCCCGGCTGGACGCTCCTGGTCGTGATCGAGCGCTGGTGGGGGCCCGATCGGGACAAAAGCATCCGCGAATCCTACTGGTGCCGCGCGCTTAAGGGAAAGGCCGAGCGTATCCTGGCCTGGATGGAAAAGGCGGAAGCCGGCGCCTAAGCGCCCTCCGCTATGAGCCGGGCTCGCCTCTCGCTTCAATCGATTGTGCCGTTCTGCTATGATTCTCGCGGCCGGCTCGCTCCCGGCAGCACGAGGCATATTGGACCGTCATGCCCGACGCCCGTTTGATCGCCGCCTTGGACCCATACGAATTGTGGAAGATATTGGCCCCGTTGAAGCCCAATGCTTACGAATTCGTCCCCGGCAAGCAGAAGTTCGGCGTGCGCGAAAAAGGCCGCCATATGGTCAGGTACTTCCGCACGGTCGATGAATTGGAGGATTTCGTCAGGACGGCCCAAAGGAATCCGACTCGGCCCGCGGAGGCAGCGGCACCCACTGCGCACGAGGTCTCGGAGACGAGACCGCATGCGGACGGCCACGAGCGCAAGGAGCTGGCTTCGGCGCGGGAACTGGCTTCGGCGCGGGAGCAGATACGCCGCTTGGAGGAGATCAACGCCGAGCTCAGGGAAAAGGGCAAGAAGGTCGTCGCCGACCGGGACGATTGGGAGCAAAAGGCGAAGGAGCTGGAGAAGGAGCTCGCGCGCGCGCGCGCGGCGCCTCGCCCCGGCCAGGCGCAACGGGGTTTCGGCTACAAGGCGCAGCAGGACCTCGCCAACCAGAAGATCAGGAAAGCCAAGATCGCCTTCGCGAAGCTGTGCCACCCGAACAATACGAGGAACAGCGGGATCGACGCGTCGATCCGCGCCGATATCTTCAAGGAATTCTGGGAGCAGCTCGAGAAGATCGAGCGCGAGAGATAAGCGGCTCGCGCGCGCAGCCGATCCGGATGCAAAAGCAGAACGCCAGCGAGCCGTTGCGCGAGCGCCCCGCCCGGCCGCCCGCCGCCGCATAGCCGGTCGGCACGAACACGCGCGCCAGCGCGAGCAGAACTCGACGCCAATGAAGATTTCTCTTTATCTTCAATGAGTACACGTATGGTCGGGCTGCACCTTGCGGCCACACCCTATTGCCCTCCTGATTCCCTCTTCGGTTGTGTTAGGATCATGTCGGCAAGCAACTGAACGCTTTCCTCCGACGCTCTATTCCGTCATGAGCAAGCCGGCCAATGCCCAGCTATCCGAGCTTCAGCGCGCAAAGCAGGCGTTGGAAGACAAGCTTCATTTCATCGAGCAACTGATCGAGGCGATCCCGTGCCCTGTCTTCTATAAGGACGAGAACGGACGATACCTGGGCTGCAACCGGGCCTACGCGAAGCTTGCCGGCACGAGGCGCGAAGAGTTGATAGGGAAAACGGCCTACGATATCTGGTCCAAGGACTCCGCCGACATAATCCGAGCGATCGACGAGCAATTGCTGAAAAACCCCGGCATCCATGAGAGCCAGGAGTACGAGTCTTCGAGAAGAGCGGCGGACGGCACGTGGCACGACATGCTAATGCGCAAGACCACGTTTCTAAAAAGCGATGGCAGCATCGGCGGCATTCTCGGAACGATGTGGGACATCACCGAGAAGAAGCTAGTCGAGCAGATGTTGCGCGAGCAGGCGCTGCGCGATCCGTTGACCTCCCTCTATAATCGCCGCTACCTGGATGAGATATTGGACAGCGAATTTTCCCGGGCAGCGCGGATTCATGGGTCGATCGGAATCGTCATGGCCGACATCGACCATTTCAAGCACGTCAACGACATCTTCGGCCACGATTGCGGTGACGAGATCTTGCGCGTTGTAGCTCAGTTTCTCCGTGAGCAACTCCGCAAGAGCGACATCGTGTGCCGCTACGGCGGGGAGGAGTTCACCATCGTGATGCCGGGTGCTATCTTGGAAGAGGCGCATCGACGCACGGCAACCATTTGCGCCGCGATCCGCGATCTTAGGATTTCCTGTGGCGGGCGAGCGTTAGGCGCCGTCACGATGTCATTTGGCGTCGCTGCTCACCCGCAGCACGGCGACGCACCCGATATCGTTCTCAAGGCTGCGGACGCCGCCCTTTTGCGTGCCAAAATGGAGGGGCGTGATCAAGTGATTGTCGCAGGTTGGTAGCCACTATATTCCATGCGTCATTGTCGTCTCAAACATTTACTGTTATCGAAGTGTTGGCGGTTCGAGCCATGGATCAGAAAACGTTCTTTGTGTCGGCCGGCGCGATTTTCGCGATAGCGGCACTGCTTCATCTTTTGCGGGCTTTCATGGGCTGGGCGGTCTTGATCGGAAGCTGGATGGTGCCAATGTGGTTGAGCCGGATCGCCCTCGTCGTCGCAGGAAGCTTGAGCTACTTCGGGCTCAGCCTCGCAGCACGCAGCTCACGCAACTAACGCACCGAATCGACCATATCGGCCGTGGCGGCCACCGGCTGGAGTGGCTCTTCCCCTAAGCATTCGGCATAGTCACATGGATCACGGACCCTCCCCCTTCGAGTGGGCGGGGGACTTTGTTGCCATGCCATGCACTTCCCCTCCCCCCTTGAGGGGGATCGGCCGCCCGTTGAGGAGCGGCCGATGGGTGGGGTGTACCAGGCACCCGTGATTCTTCGTTCTACCGCGAATAGAACTCGACGACGAGGTTCGGCTCCATCTGCACGGGGTACGGCACGTCGGCGAGCTTGGGCCCGCGCACGAACTTGCCCTGCATCTTCTTGTAGTCGACCTCGAGATAGTCGGGCACGTCGCGCTCGCCGAGCACGATCGACTCCAGCACCATCGGCAACTCGCGCGACTTCTCCTTCACCTCGACCGTGTCGCCGTTCTTGACCTGGTAGGAGGAGATGGTGACGCGGCGGCCGTTGACCCGCACGTGTCCGTGGCTCACGAACTGGCGCGCGGCGAAGACCGTCGGCACGAACTTCATGCGGTAGATGACGGCATCGAGCCGGCGCTCGAGGAGCTGGACGAGATGCTCGCCCGTGTCGCCGCGCCGCCTGATCGCCTCGGCGTAGTAGCGGCGGAACTGGCGCTCGGTGATGTTGCCGTAATAGCCCTTGAGCTTCTGCTTGGCCGCGAGCTGGATGCCGTAATCGGAGGGCTTGCGGCGGCGCTGGCCGTGCTGGCCGGGGCCGTATTCGCGCTTGTTGTAGGGGCTCTTGGGCCGGCCCCAGAGGTTGACGGCGAGCCGTCGATTGATCTTGTACTTCGAGCTCTCTCTCTTGCTCATCTCGAGTCTCTTTCCATTGTCGTTGTTGTTGTCCCGATAGGTCCTGCCTCGGCGAGGGGCCGAGCGGACGGGGCACTCAAGCCCGCTTTCTCGGGAAGGACGCGGGAGTATAGCGGCAGAAAAGGCGTTGTCAATTCGTTCGCAGCCGGGCCGCGAGCGCCTGGAGAAAGCAGTTCTCACCACGGAGGTCGCGGAGGACACGGAGAAAAGTAAAAAATAAGCCCCCGATCAGGTCCGTGCCTTGGCGCCGCGCCTGGGCTTTCGCGTCGTCTCCGTGCCCTCCGTGTCTCCGTGGTGAATTCTCCCCTGGGCCGGCATCGCAGCCGGCCGCGCGCCCTTGGCCTTGCTGCCGGCGCGTGTCGCGCGGGGCTCGACCAGGTTGGCAATCACGCCGCGCAAGGTGCGCACCTCCTGGGAGGTGAGCTCGGCGCGCTCCACCATGTTGCGCAGGTTGCGCACGACCGAGGGCCGCTTCTCCCTGTTGCGCAGGAAACCGCAGGCGTCGAGCTCGCGCTCGAGATGCTCGAAGAGGCCCAAGAGCTCGGCGCGACGCGCGCGCGCGCTCCGTCCGGTGGGGAGGCGGCGCTCGGGATGGCCGCTCCCCGCCTGCCACCACTCGTAGCCGACGATGAGCACCGCCTGGGCCAGGTTGAGCGAGGCAAAGGCGGGGTTGAGCGGCACGTAGAGATGGACGTCGGCGAGGGCCAGCTGATCGTTGCTGAGCCCCATGCGCTCCGGGCCGAAGAGGATGCCGCAGCGCTCCCCCTTCGCACTCCTGGCCCTGAGCTCGGCCGCGGCGCGCCGCGGCGTGGTGACCGGCTTCACCATCTCGCGCGGCCGGGCGCTGGCGGCGTAGAGCGCCTGCAGATCGGCCGTGGCCGCCTCCACGCTCTCGAAGAGCTTGGCCGCTTTGATCACCTGATCGGCGCCGGAAGCCGCCGCCTCGGCCTTGGCATTGGGCCAGCCGTCGCGCGGGCGCACCAGGCGCAAATCCGAAAGGCCGCAATTGAGCATGGCGCGCGCGGCAAAGCCGATGTTCTCGCCGAGCTGCGGCTCGACGAGAATGATCGCCGGCCCCTTGAGCCTGCTCAGCTTGGCGCGCTGCGTCCTGTCGGTGCCGGCCATTGTTCAGAATGCGGTGCAACCGCGCCGTCGCGGAAAAGCTTGTAGACGATGCCGTCGCGGAGTGCTTCGTAGGAGGCCTCGATGATATTGGCGGAGATGCCGACCGTCGCCCAGCGCTCGCCGTGGCCGTCGGCACTCTCGATCATCACGCGGGTCACCGCCTTGGTCCCCTCGGACGGCGTCAAGATGCGCACCTTGTAGTCGACGAGGCGCATGTCGGCGAGCTGGGGATAGTGCGGGGCGAGCGCCTTGCGCAGCGCCGTGTCGAGCGCATCCACGGGGCCGTTGCCTTCGGCCACCTCCATGTGCGGCTCCTCTCCGACGAGGACCTTGATCACGGCCTGGGAGACGGTCACCAGCTCGCCCGCAGCGCTGAAGCGCCGCTCGGTCTCGACGCGGAGGCTCGGCGTCTGGAAATAGCGCGGCAGTCCGTCGAGCTCGCGCCGGGCCAGGAGCTCGAAGCTCGCCTCCGCACCGTCATAGGCATAGCCCTGGAACTCGCGCTCCTTCACCTTCTCGACCAGGCGCGCCAGCTTGGCATCGCTCGCGTCGACCGCGAGCCCGATCTCGCGGAAGCGCGCCAGGATGTTGGAGCGGCCAGCCTGATCCGACACTACGATGTGGCGCGCATTGCCGACGAGCTCGGGCCGGATGTGCTCGTAGCAGGCCGGATTCTTCTCGACTGCTGAGACGTGGAGGCCCGCCTTGTGCGCGAAGGCGCCCTCGCCCACGTAGGGGGCGTTGCGCCGCGGCGCCTGGTTGAGGCGCTCATCGACGAGGCGCGAGATGTGGTTGAGCTCGGCGAGCCTGCTCATGGCAATCCCGGTCTCGCATCCCATCTTGAGCATGAGGGTGGGGATGAGCGAGACGAGGTTGGCGTTGCCGCAGCGCTCGCCGAGCCCGTTGATCGTGCCTTGGATCTGGCGCGCGCCCGCGCGCACGGCGGCAAGCGAATTGGCAACCGCATTGTCGGTGTCGTTGTGGCAGTGGATGCCGAGGCGCTCGCCGGGAATGCGCTCGGCCGCCGCGGCGACGATGCGCTCGACCTCGTGCGGCAAGCTGCCGCCGTTGGTGTCGCACAGCACGATCCACGACGCTCCCGCCTGATAGGCCGCCTCCAGGCACTCGAGCGCATAGGCCGGGTTCGCCTTGAAGCCGTCGAAGAAATGCTCGGCGTCGAAGATCGCCTCCCCGGCCTTGGCGCGCGCATGCTCGATGCTCTCGGCGATCATGCGCAAGTTCTCGTCGAGATCGACGCCGAGTGCCGTGGCAACGTGGAAGTCCCAGCTCTTGCCGACGAGGCAGAGCGTAGGCACCGAGCTTCCGCAAAGGGCCGCAAGACCCGGATCGTTCGCCGCACTGCGCCCGGCCCGTCGCGTCATGCCGAAGGCGGTGAGCCGCGCATGGGCGAGCTCGGGCGGGTTGGCGAAGAAGGCGTCGTCCGTGGGGTTCGCCCCGGGCCAGCCGCCCTCGATATAGTCGATGCCGAAGCGGTCGAGCGCATGGGCGATCGCGGCCTTGTCGGCGGCCGAGAAGTCGACGCCTTGGGTCTGGGCGCCGTCGCGCAAGGTGCTGTCGTAAAGATAGATGCGCATCGCCGGCCGTTCCGCTGCCTCGCTCTCGGGGGCCGCACGTTGCCACGGCAGCATAGGGCAAGTCAAAGAGTTAGCCGAGAAGTTCCGCTATCCCTTACGCCGCCAGAGCGTGCCTTGCGCCGTGTCCTCGAGCAGGATGCCGCGGCCCGCAAGCGCGTCGCGGATGCGGTCGGCCTCGGCGAAGTCGCGCGCCTTGCGCGCCCGATTGCGCGCCGCGATGAGGCGCTCGATCTCCTCGATTTCCCCGTCCGCAGCACTCCCCTTGAACCAGGCTTCGGGCGCCTCTTCGAGGAGGCCGAGTGCCGCGCCAGAGGCGAGGAGGGCTGCGGCGTGCGCGGCCTTCGCCTCGGCACTTTCCGCCGCGAGCGTCTCGCCCGCGCGCGCATCCATGACGGAAAGTGCCAAGGGCGTGTTGAGGTCGTCGTCGAGGGCCGCCTCGAACTCAAGAGGTAGGTTCGCGGCCTCCGCTGCCTTGGCCGCAAGCAGCGCGCGGTACCAGCGATCGAGCCGCGCGCGCGCCTGCTCCACCCCGTGGCGCGTGAAGTCGAGGGGCTGGCGGTAGTGCGTGGCGATGAGCACGAGGCGCAGGACCTCGCCGGGAATGCCCTCCTCCAAGAGCTGGCGCACGGTCAAGAAATTGCCGAGCGACTTCGACATCTTCTCGCCGTTGACGATGACGTGGCCGTTATGGAGCCAGTAGCGCGCGAAGGGCTTGCCGTGGGCAGCCTCGCTCTGGGCGATCTCGTTCTCGTGGTGGGGAAAAACGAGGTCGAGCCCGCCGCCGTGGATGTCGAAGCTCTCGCCGAGATGGCGCTCGCTCATCGCCGAGCACTCGATGTGCCAGCCGGGGCGGCCGCGGCCCCACGGGCTCGGCCAGCCGGGCTGCTCGGCAGTCGAAGGCTTCCACAGCACGAAATCCGCCGGATCGCGCTTGTAGGGGGCGACCTCGACGCGGGCGCCCGCGATCATCTCCTCGCGGTCGCGGCGCGAGAGCTTGCCGTAGTCGGGCTTGGAGACGACGCTGAAGAGCACGTGTCCGTCGGCCTCGTAGGCATGGCCGCCGGCGATCAGGCGCTCGATCATCGCGATCATCTCGGGGATGTGCTGGGTGGCGCGCGGCTCGATGTCGGGGGGGAGCGCTCCCAGCGCCGCCATGTCGGCGTGATAGGCCTCCGTCGTGCGCCGCGTCAGCGCCTCGATCGCCTCGTTGTTCTCGCGCGCCGCGTTGATGATCTTGTCGTCCACGTCCGTGATGTTGCGGACATAGATCACCCGCGGGTAGTGCCGCTTGAGGAGACGGTAGAGCACGTCGAAGACGACGACCGGCCGCGCATTGCCGATATGGGCGAAATCGTAGACCGTGGGGCCGCAGACGTACATGCGCACGAGACCCGGCTCGAGCGGCTCGAAGAGCTCCTTCCTGCGGCTGAGCGTATTGTAAAGCGCGAGCGGCACGGCATCCCCCATGGCATCCCCCGGGGCCAACGGCGTATTGGTAACAAAAGGCGGGGCGACGGTCGAGTGCGGGCGCTATTTCCCGACGACGAGCCGGAACGACTCCAAGAAGCGCTTGGCCTCGGGGCTCTTCTCGCTCCCGGCCGGGCCGCCGGCGATGACCGCGTAGATACGGTCCTTCACGACGAAGAAGCGATAGGCCTGAGTATAGCCGTCCTGCTCCGCGAAGACGACCTCGCGCCCCGGACGGTCACCCAGCGTGATCTTGCGATCGGCGAGCAGCTTCACCGGCTGGTCCTTGACGAGATCGTCGCGCGCCAGATTGAAGATCACATCGACGTTGCGCGCCGCGAAGGTCCCCGTCGGGTAGTCCGTATAGCTCACCTCATAGGCGGTCTTGCCGAGATCGGCCAGATACACGTTGGCCACACCGCCGCTCAGATCGGGCGGCTCCGTCCTGATCTTGGGATCGGCGGGAAAGACGGCCGTAAAGCCGCCCTCGCTCGAGCGCACCTCCTTCCACACATCGACTGCGCCTGCGGCAAAGCTCACGCCGAGGACGAGAACCGCCGCACACAGCATCCATGATAAAATGAGCCTCATGCGGCCTCGCCGTTCAGGCGCGCGCGCGCGCGCGCGCGGCCGATGAGCGGCAGGAGGGCGGCAAGCTCGGGCCCGCGCTCGCGGCCGGTGAGTGCCAGGCGCAGCGGATGGAAGAGCGCCTTGCCGTTGCGGCGCGTCGCGCGCTTGAGGCTCTCGGTCCACGCCGCCCACGTGCCGCCGTCCCACGGCTCGGACGGCAGCAAGGCCGCGGCCTGGCGCGCGAAGTCCGCATCCTCGATCAAGGGCGCGAGCTCGCCGTGCACCACTCTCCACCAGATCGCCGCGTCGTCGAGCCGCGAGAGATTGCCGCGCACCGCCTCCCAGAAGCCGCGGTCGACGCCGCTCAGGCCGAGCGCCTCGAGCCGCCCGGCGACCGCCTCGAAGGACGTCGAATGAAGGAGCCGCGCGTTGAGCCGCATCAGCTCGTCGAGGTCGAACTTGGGCGTCGAGCGGCTGAAATGGGAAATGTCGAACTCGGCGACGAGCTCGTCGAGCGAGTGCCGCGGCTCGATGGAGTCGGACGTGCCGAGCTTGGCAAGCAGGCTGTTGAGCGCCATGGGCTCGACCCCGCTCGCGCGCAGATCGCCGACCGAGAGGCTGCCGAGGCGCTTCGAGAAGCCCGCACCGCTCGCATCCGTCAAGAGGGGCAGATGGGCGAAGGCGAGTGTTGCCGGATCGCCGCCAAGGGCTGCGAAGAGCTCGATGTGGGGGGCGGTGTTGGCGACGTGGTCCTCGCCGCGGATGACGTGGCTGATGCCGAGCTCGAGGTCATCGACGACGGAAGCAAGCATGTAGAGGGGGCGGCCGTCGGCGCGCATGAGCACGGGATCGGAGAGATGACCCGGCTCGAAGCGTACGGTACCGCGCACCAAGTCCTGCCACTCGACGGGCCGGTCGGAGAGGAGGAAGCGATAGTGCGGCAGCCGCCCTGCCGACTCGTACGTGCGCTTGTCCTCCGCGCTGAGCTTCAAGGCGGCACGGTCATAGACGGGCGGCAGCTTGCGCGCGAGCTGCATCTTGCGTTTGAGCTCGAGCTCCTCCGGCGTCTCGTAGCAGGGATAAAGCCGCCCCAGCGCCGTGAGCTTCTGCGCCGCCTCGGCATAGTGCCGCAGCCGGTCCGACTGACGCGCGAAGCGGTCCCAGCGGAGGCCGAGCCAGCCGAGGTCTTGCTCGATCGCCTCCTCGTAGGCGCGCGTCGAGCGCTCCTCATCGGTGTCGTCGATGCGCAGGAGGAAGGTGCCGCCGTGCCGCCTGGCGAAGAGCCAGTTGATGAGGGCCGTGCGGATATTGCCGACGTGGAGCCGGCCGGTCGGGCTGGGTGCCACTCGCACGGCGACCGTCATCGCGCCGCTCAGCCCTTGAAGCGATTGGTGATCGGATAGCGCCGGTCGCGGCCGAAGGCGCGGCGCGTGATCTTGACGCCGGGGGCGGCTTGGCGGCGCTTGTACTCCGCCTTGTCCAGCATGGACCAGACGCGCATCACCGTCTCGCGCGCGAAGCCCAGGGCTGTGATCTCCTCCGGCCGCATCTCGTGCTCGATCAAGCACTCGAGGATGCCGTCGAGGATCTCGTACGGCGGCAGCGTGTCCTGGTCGGTCTGGTCGGGCTTGAGCTCCGCCGTCGGCGCCTTGCTGAGGATGCGCTCGGGGATGACCCTGCCCGCGGGGCCGAGCGCACCCTCGGGATGCACCTGGTTGCGCCAGCGGGAGAGCGCGTAGACCGCCGTCTTGTAGATGTCCTTGAGCGCGTTGTAGCCGCCGCACATGTCGCCGTAGAGTGTGGCATAGCCGACGGACATCTCGGACTTGTTGCCGGTAGTGAGCAGCATGTTGCCCGTGGCGTTGCTGAGCGCCATCAGCACCATCGCCCGCGCGCGCGGCTGGATGTTCTCGGCCGTGACGTTCTTGGGGTGGGCGCCGAGTGCCGGCGTGAGCATGGCATCGAAGGCCTCGACCGCGGGCGCGATCGACACGGTATCGAGCCGCAGGCCGACGAGCCGGGCAAGCTCCGCCGCATCCTCCATGCTCTCGCGCGAGGTGATGCGCGAGGGAAGGCGCAGGCAATGCACCTTGTCGGGGCCGAGCGCATCCGCCGCCGCCACCGCCGTCAAGGCCGAATCGATGCCGCCCGAGAGCCCGATGAGAACGCCCGGGAAGCCGTTCTTGGTGACGTAGTCGCGCACGCCCAAGAGCATCGCCTGATAGGTCGCCTCGAGCCCGTTGCGGACGGGGGCGATCCTGCCGGCCACGCAGCGCCAGCCCTTGCCCTCGCGTTGCCAGCGCGTCGTCGAGACCTCCTCGCGCCAGGCGGCGAGCTGGGCCGCGAGCGAATGATCGGCATTGAGCGCGAAGGAGGCGCCGTCGAACACCAGCTCGTCCTGCCCGCAGATTTGATTCACGTAGATGAGCGGCAGGCCCGTCTCATTCACGCGTGCCGTCGCGAGATTGAGGCGCTCGTCGGGCTTGTCGCTCTCGAACGGCGAGCCGTTGATGACGATGAGGATTTCCGCCCCCGACTCGACGAGCGTCTCGCTCACGTCCGGAAACCACATGTCCTCGCAGATCTGGAGCCCGAGCCGCACCCCCTTGAAGACGACGGGGCCCGGCGCCGGGCCCGCGACGAAGACGCGCTTCTCGTCGAAGACGCCGTAGTTGGGCAGCTCGTGCTTGAAGCGGATATAGGAGATGTCGCCGCCCTCGAGCAGGAGGGCCGCGTTGAAGAGCTTGTCGCCGCCGCGCCACGGCGCGCCCAAGATCACGGCAGGTCCGCCGTCCGCCGTCTCCTTGGCGAAATCCTTGACCGCTACCTCGACCGCGTCCGCAAAAGCGGGCTTCAAGACCAGATCCTCGGGCGGATAGCCGGCGACGACGAGCTCGGTCGCGACCATGAGATCGGCACCTTGCTTCGCCGCCTCGGCGCGCGCGCGGCGCAGCGCCGCGATGTTGCCCGCGATGTCGCCGACCGTCGGGTTGAGCTGCGCCAAGGCGATCGAGAGGATGTCGGTCATGGTCCCCGTGCGGCCCAAGCCGCAGCCGCCAAGGTGAAAACGAAGCTATTGCGCTGCAACAGAAACCTAGGACCCTAGTGAGAGAGTGTCAATGGTAGCGGCAGCGTGGCGGGAGTTCGAATGACGACGGAGCCGTAGAGGGAGCTCGCACTGCAGATAGGACCTGTCCGGGGTCCAGCACAAATGCCGACATACTGCCGCCCGAGGCACGGCACACGAAGTCAATCAACGTTTCGGACCACCCCCTCACGGAGGCCCTTGCAGGTTTTGACTATGTCGCGAAGCATTTCGGACTCCTTTTGCGCGAGACAAGCCTCGCCGAAAGAGCCGAGCTACAATAAAATCCGCGCCTGGAATTTCACGGCATCGAAGAGTGTGCTGGTCTTACCATATGTAGCTGCTGTGCTCTCGTATGCGTCCCGTGCCAGGGCAGTCTGAAGCTTCGTCAGCTCTTCCACGCGTTGCAGCTCACCTGATGCCAACTTGAGCTCTGCCCAATCCCGCCACGCCCACAAACTCAGTGCAAATGTAAAGCCAGCCGTCTCGTTATTGCTCTCCAACATCCGGTAGCTCACCCGTAAAGTTGGTCAGCGCGGTCGAAATTCGCTTGCTGCTTCCAATTCTTCGCAAGCTCGAATCAAGAGACCGAAATTGGCGGTCGCTTGACACCAAGATATCCGACACCGATATAAAGGCCTAGGGGTACCAATCGCACATTTGAGTCCGGCGAGCCTCCAGCCTTCCGGCGACCGGTCGGCATCGCAACCGGCTACCGATTCGAGCCAGGCTTGCCACCAATTGCGCTCCAGAAGGGGATTTGCGCGTATGCCAAGGACATCTGGACTGCACGCCGCTCTACGATTGGGCGCCCGCACGCTGGCCAAGATACTCAGGAAGATCGGCAGTGTGGGGTCTGGGCTATACAAATTTCTCAATACAAATCTCGGCACGTGGTGTCTTACAAGTATCGTTCTCGGATCTGCGGTCTTTGTATACTCCGAGCGGAATCAGTGTATACAGATACGCGATAGCGATGTCTATACTGATGAAAAAAATCAGTTTGAACTCCTGAGTATGTATGCGGAATTTACAAAACGAACGGCGATCGCGACAACCAGGGATGATTTGGAACAGGCGATAAAGCAGCTTGGTCCGGGTCGTAATTCTTATAAATTTTCAGATAACAAGGAAAAGACCGACGCACAAATAATATGGGAGCATATACTAATAGCGAACAGATGGGGGGGCAAATCACCTACGTATTGGTCCGGAAAGACCGAGTCTGATATGCAAATACTCACGCTACAAGTAGACGACTTTGTTCGATCAAAAAGTGATGACCAGAACAGAATAAAAGAATTTGCTCATAAAGCCGATGAAATGATTAAGCGCCCTGCTGGACCTCAGGATCTCGCCGATCCTGGATTTCTGTTTATCCAGTCTCACATACTTTGGGAAAACACCCAAAAGGGGAACTGCGGATTCTTTACGATCTTGAACGAAACCTTTCGGAAAATCGACTCGGCCGAACGATCGTAACATCCATCTTGTACTCTATTTTTCCTCCTCAAGGAGGAGACGAAATGGAACACCCTCCCGAACGCAGCGCATAATCCCCGACCACGCTTCGGTTACTCTCGATACGGCCTGACAAGGAGCAGAGCAATGAGCACGCCGCCGCGTTTCCACATGATCCCCGGCGCCGCCCAGCCGGTCGCCCCCTACAGCCACGCCGTCGAGGTGGGAGATTGGATTCTCCTGACCGGGCAAATCCCGAACGATCCGCCGAACGACAAGACCCCGCTGCCGCCCGACATCGAGGGGCAGACGCGGCGCACGATCGAGAACCTGCGTCTCGTGCTCAAGGGCCTCGGGCTCGGGCTCGAGCACATCGTCTCGGCGCGCGTCTTCCTCACCGATTTCGCGGAGTACGAGCGCATGAACGCGGTCTACCGCGGCTATTTCGCCCCCGACCGCCTGCCGGCGCGAACCTGCATCGGCGTCACCGCACTCGCGCGCGGGGCGCGCATCGAGATCGACGCCATCGCGCGGCGGAGCTGAGCAGCAAACCAGATCCCTTCGCTCATCTACCCCTCTCCCGCTTGCGGGAGAGGGAGGGACCCATTGCGCAGCAATGGGAGGGTGAGGGACTACTCCGACATCCGGCAATCCCTCACCCTTCCCATCCCTTCGGGATGGGCCCCTTCCCTCTCCCGCTTGCGGGAGAGGGAATTCATCTCGAGCGGAAGAGAGCGCCGCACTCCTTACTTGCGCAGGAGCCACTCGCGGCCGACCTTGACGCGCGGCGTGCCGTCGTAGGCGACGATGTCGGCGGTGGCGTAGGTCTCGTGCCAGTTCTCCGGCAGATAGGAGCCGGTGCCGATCACGTCGATGGGTGCCAGCGCCGCCGCCATCACCTTGCACTTGGCGGGGCCGAAGCCCGAGGAGGCGACGATCTTGACGCGCTCGAAGCCCGCCTCGTTGAGGCGCTCGCGCAAATGCCAGATCGCCGCCGCCGAGACGCCGGTGCCGATGAGATAGCGCAGCTCCACGTCCGTGCGGAAGCCGCGGATCGCGTCCGGCGCGTTGCGCTCGAGCACGGCGTAGGACTCCTGCGGACCGAGCCCCTCGATGAAGCGCCCGCCGGAGGTGTCAAGCCGCATCGCCAGCTCGCCCTTGGCAGCGAGCTCGGGGAAGCGCCGGCAGACGGCCAGCGAATCCGTCACTTCCTTGCCGAAGTAATCGACGAGCACGGTGAGCGCGGCACCGGGATGGGCCGCGTGAAACATCTCGGCCGCGGCCACGGTCGAGCCGGCATAGCCGATGAGGGCGTGGGGCATGGTGCCGAGCCCCTTCGTCTGTCCGAAATAGTGCGCGGTCGCATCCGTCGCATTGCCGATGAAGCCCTTGGCCCCCACCTTGCGCCGCGCGCGCGCCGAGCCGACCGAGGCGGCATACGCCATCATCTCCGCCATCTCGCTGCCGGCGCAATGACGCGCATCCATGGCGAGGAAGGCGACGTTCGGCAAGTCCGAGCACATGGTGAAGGCGTTGTAGGCGGCCACGCAGGCCGGGCCGACCTTCTGCAGATAGATGGTCTCGAGATCGACGAGATGATAGAGCGGACCTGAGAGGTAAAAGAGCGGCTCGCCGGCCCCCACCCATTTTCCCTCGGGGTAATTGAGCGCGATCTCGAACTTGGTCTGGCGCCGCTCGGCGACCGCCTGAAGCCACTCGATGGCGAGGCGCGGCGCGCTCACCACGGGACGGCGCAGGAAGACGGCATAGGTTGCGCCCGTGTCGCCGAAGCGGCCCACCACCGCCTTGCTGCGGTTGAAGTAGGCGTCGGTCAGGCGCTCGATCTCGTCGACGTCGGGATGCATGGCCGTGCCGCAAGAGCAGGTTGATCGGGTGCCGAGCCTAGCGCGCCTCGGCGGTTTTTGATAGGGGGCGCGAGGAAGCGGGCCCGCGCCATTTCCCCTCACATCAGGAAGACGCCCTTGCCGGCGCTCTGGGCATCGAAGAGGCGATAGGCCTTTTCCGCCTCCTCGAGGCGCCAGCGATGGGTGAAAAGGCGATCGACGCCAATGCCGCGCTCGGCGATGAAGCGGGCGCACTCCGCCTGGCCCACGGTCGAGAAGGTCCAGGAGCCGATGAGAGTGAGTTGGCGGCGCAGGAGATCCCGGCTCACATCGAGCGTCACCGTGTCGCCTTCGCCGACGAAGCACACCGTGCCCCAGGTCTTCGCACTCCGCACGGCGGCGAGGCGGGCGGCGGGAGCGCCCGAGGTGTCGAGCGCCAGATCGGCGCCGATCCCGTGGGTCAGCTCCTTGATGGCGGCGACGGGGTCGCTCTTGCCCGGATCGACGATCGCCTCGGCACCGAACTCCTCGGCGCGGGCGAGGCGCTCCGGGCTCACGTCAAGCGCGATCACTCGCGCGCCCATCGCGGCCGCGAGCTGGGTGGCGGAAAGGCCGACCGGCCCTTGGCCGAAGATCGCGATGCGGTCGCGGCCCGAAAGCCCCATGCGCACGAGCGCGCCATAGGCGGTACCCGTGCCGCAGGAGATCGCAGCCCCCGTGTCGAAGCCGAGTTCGTCGGGCAAGGCGACGAGCGTGCTCGCGGGCACCTTCATCAAAGGCGCATGCGCGCCGTGGCCGGTGACGCCGTAGACGATGGGACCCTCGCGGCAAAGCTGCGCCCAACCGCTACGGCAATGCGAACAGACGCCGCAACCCGAATAGTGGTGCACCATCACGCGCGCGCCGAGCGGGGCTTGGCGCTCGGCGACCCCCGGCCCGATCGCGGCCACCACCCCGCAAGGCTCGTGCCCGGCGATGACCGGTCCCGCGAGCGCGCCGAGGCCGAGCGAAGTGGTGCCGCCGCTCTTGGAAGCGCGGTAGAACTTGAGGTCGGAGCCGCACATGCCGGAGGCCTTGATCTCCAGCACCACCTCGCCGGGCCCGGGCGTCGGGTCCGGGAAGCTCATGAGCTCGAGCGTGCGCTCGCCGCCGAAGACGACACCCTTCATGCCGGCCTACGAGGCCGCCGCAACGCGCGCCGCGTTGCCCAAGCGGTGCGACTTGAGCTCCTCGGCGATGAGGAAGGCAAGCTCGAGCGCCTGGGTGGCGTTGAGGCGCGGATCGCAGTGGGTGTGATAACGGTCGGCGAGCTGGCTCTCCTCGATCGCCTGGGCGCCGCCGATGCACTCGGTCACCTCCTGACCGGTCATCTCGAAGTGCACGCCGCCGGCGAAGGTGCCCTCGGCTTCGTGCACGTCGAAGACGCGGCGCACTTCGCTCAAGATGCGGTCGAAGGCGCGCGTCTTGTAGCCGGTCGCCGACTTGACCGTGTTGCCGTGCATGGGGTCGCACGCCCACACGACCTTGCGGCCCTCGCGGACGAGCGCGCGGATGAGGGGCGGCAGCTTCTTCTCGACGAGATCGGCCCCCATGCGCGCGATGAGTGTCAAGCGCCCCGGCTCGTTCGACGGGTTGAGGATGTCGAGGAGGCGCAGGAGTTCGTCCGCCGAGAGCGTGGGACCGCACTTGAGGCCGAGCGGGTTCTTCACGCCGCGCACGAACTCGACGTGGGCGCCGTCCGCCTGGCGCGTGCGGTCGCCGACCCAGACGAGATGGGCCGAGCAGTCGTACCAGTCGCCGGTCAGGCTGTCCTGACGGGTGAGCGCGCGCTCGTAAGGCAGGAGGAGCGCCTCGTGCGAGGTGTAGAAGGCGACCTCGCGCACCGTGGTCGAGGTGTCGGAGGTGAGCCCGCAGGCCTCCATGAAGGCGAGCGCCTCGGCGATGCGGTCGGCCACGTCCTGATAGCGCGCGCCGGCGCTGCTCTTCATCACGAAGTCCTGGTTCCAGCGGTGCACCTTGTGCAGGTCCGCGAAGCCGCCGAGTGCAAACGCCCGCAAGAGGTTGAGCGTCGCCGCCGACTGGTTGTAGGCCTGGATCATGCGCTGAGGCTCCGGCGCGCGCGCCCCTACCTCGAACTCGATGCCGTTGATGATGTCGCCGCGATAGCTCGGCAGCTCGATTCCGCCCTGGCGCTCGCTCTCCTCCGAGCGCGGCTTGGCGAACTGGCCCGCCACCCGCCCCACCTTGACCACGGGGAGTGCTGCGCCATAGGTCAGCACCACCGCCATCTGCAGGAAGACCTTGAAGCTGTCGCGGATGTTGTTGGCGGAGAACTCGGCGAAGCTCTCGGCACAGTCCCCGCCCTGGAGCAGAAACGCCCGCCCTTCGCAAACGCGCGCGAGCGCGGCCTTGAGGTTGCGCGCCTCGCCGGCGAAGACGAGCGGCGGATACTTGGCGAGCTGGGTCTCGGCGCGCTCGAGTGCTGCCGGATCGGCGTAGACCGGCGCTTGCCGGGCGGGCTTCGTGCGCCAACTATCGGGCGTCCATGGTGCGGCCATGCTCGCGTCCTTCAGAATGCGTGCTGGGAACGCCAGTCTATACGACGGCGCGGCCGAAAATTCCAGGGGAAATGGGGCCGGCGCCGCACGAGCCCGTCCAAGGATTCCACCACGGAGACACGGAGGTCACGGAGAAGAGAAGCGAGGTTAAACGCGGAGGTCGCAGTGGATGCGCAGAGCACGCAAAGGAGAAATACCCCTCCCTGCGCCCTCTGCGCATCCTTCGCGTCCTTTGCGATGTAATATTGCTTCTTCTCCGTGATCTCCGTGCCTCCGTGGTAACGCCCTACTCCGCCGCCTGCTTCTCGGGCTCGGAGAGCGGCGTGCGCATGGTGACGAACTCCTCGGCCGCGGTCGGGTGGATGCCGATGGTGCGGTCGAAATCGCGCTTGGTGGCCCCCGCCTTGAGCGCAACCGCGAGGCCCTGGACGATCTCCGCCGCCCCTTCCCCCACCATGTGCACGCCCACCACCTTGTCGCCGGCGCGCGCGACCACGAGCTTCATCATCGTGCGCTCGCTGCGGCCCGAAAGCGTGTGCTTCAAGGGCCGGAAGCTGGTGCGATAGACGGCGATGGCGCCGAAGGCCTCGCGCGCCGCCTCCTCGGTGAGGCCGACGGTCGCGAGCTCGGGCTGGCTGAAGACGGCCGAGGGCACATTCGCATGGTCGGCCGTGGTGGGATTATCGTTGTAGACGGTCTCGGCGAAGGCCTGGCCCTCGGCGATCGCGACCGGCGTCAGGTTGATGCGGTCGGTCACGTCGCCCACCGCGTAGATGCTCTCGACCGAGCTCCGCGAGTAGGCGTCGACCTCGACGGCACCCCTGGCATTGAGCGCAACGCCTGCGCTCTCCAGCCCGAGGCCCTTGGTATTGGGGGCGCGGCCGGTTGCGAACAGCACGAGGTCGACCTCGAGCCGCTCGCCGGTCGTGAGCAGAGCCGCGAGGCCGGCACCCGTCTTCTCGATGCCGGCGATCTCGACATTGAAGCGGAGCTCGACGCCCTTCTTGCGCATCTCCTCGGCAAGCGTCGTGCGTACGTCCCCATCGAAGCCCCGCAGGAAAAGCGGCCCGCGGTAGAGCTGGACGACGCGGCTGCCCATGCCGCGGAAGATGCCGGCGAACTCGCAGGCGATGTAGCCGCCGCCCACGATGGCGACGCGTTCGGGCAGCCGGGGGAGGAAGAAGGCCTCGTTCGAGCTGATCGCATGCTCCACACCCGGCAGCTTCGGCAATGCCGGCCAGCCGCCAGTTGAGACGAGGATTCGCTCGGCACTCGCGCGCCGGCCCGCAACCTCGATCGTGTGGGCATCGCGAAGCACCGCGCGGGCCGAGAGGATCTCGACTCCCGCATCCTCGAGGTGCGTGCGGTAGACGCCGTTGAGCCGCGCGATCTCGGCGTTCTTGTGGCGGATGAGCGTCGGCCAGTCGAAGCGGGGCTCGCCGACCATCCAGCCGAAGCCCGCCGCGTCCTCGAAATGCTCGCGGTAATGGCTGGCATAGACGAGGAGCTTCTTGGGAATGCAGCCGACGTTGACGCAGGTGCCGCCGAGATAACGCTCCTCGGCCAAGCCCACGCGCGCGCCGTAGCGCGCCGACATGCGCGCCGCCCGCACCCCGCCCGAGCCGCCGCCGATCACGAAGAGGTCGTAGTCGTATGTCGCCATCGCCTTAGCCTTTCATCGCTTGGCGCGCTTCCGCAGCTTGCGTCGCTCGGCAATGACCGCCTCGACCCCAAGTGCGACCACCGGACCGCTGGCGTTACCCGCCTCAATGTCACGGCGAAGCGCGCTCCGCCGCCGCTCATAGTCGGCGAGCAGCCTCAAGGCTTCGCGCACGACCTCGCTCGCGGAGGTGTAGAGGCCCGAGGCGACTTTCTGCTTTACCAATTCCTCGAGCTGCCGAGGCAGCGAGATGTTCATGACGCGACGCACCTCTCG
>DATEQI010000547.1:0-3880 GCA_035272805.1 Alphaproteobacteria bacterium
TGCGGCCTCAAGAACGCGATGAGCCTCGATATCGGCGGCACCAGCGCCGACATGGCGCTCATCGTCGAGGGGGCACCCCAATACGGCATCGGCGAGCAGGTCGGCGATTTCCCCATCTTCATCCCGACGGTCTCCGTCACCTCCGTCGGCGAGGGCGGCGGCTCGATCGCCTGGGTCGACCCGCTCGGCGTGCTCAAGGTCGGCCCCGAGAGCGCCGGCTCGGCGCCGGGCCCGGCCTGCTACGGCAAGGGCGGGACGCGCGCCACCATCACCGACGCCTTCGCCGTCTGCGGCTTCATCGCAGAGAGCGGGCTCGGCTACAACGCCGTGCAAATCGACGTCGAGCGGGCCAAGGCCGCCGTCGGCGAGATCGCGGCCAGGCTCGAGCTCGGCGTCCAAGAGGCCGCGGAGGCGATCATCAAGGTCGCCGTCTCCGGTACTTTCGTCGAGGTCTCGAAGCTGGTCTCGCGCTACGGCGTCGATCCGCGCGACTTCGCGCTCATCGCCTTCGGGGGTGCGGGTCCCATGCTCGCCGCATTCCTCGCGCGCGAGCTTGGCATCGCCCAGGTGGTGGTGCCGACGACCCCCGGCGTGCTCAGCGCCTTCGGCGGGCTCATCGCCGACATCAAGAACGACTTCATCAAGACGGTCTATCTCGACGTGGGCCCCGGCCTCGAGGACGCGCTCAAGGGCGGCTTTGCCGAGCTCCTGGACCGGGCGGTGCGTTGGCTGCGCGACGAGCAGGGCTTCCGCGATACCTACACGCTCCTCTATTCCGCGGACATGCGCTATCGCGGCCAATCCTTCGAGATCGAGACGCCGCTCGAGGCGGCCTGGATCGAGAGCGCCCAATGGGAGCGCATCGCGGAAGCCTTCCACCGCCAGCACGAGCAGATCTACGACTATTGCGACCGCGCAGCACCGGCGCAGATCATCAACTTGCGCCTCGTCATCCTGGGGCCGAGCCCGAAGCCCGAGTTCAAGCCGCTTCCGGCAAGCGACGCGGCCCCGCGGCCCGAGAAGAGCGCACTTGTCTATTACGACGGCAAAGTGCTGCCGGTCCCGCTCTACGCCCGCAGCACCCTCCTCGCGGGCCAGCGCTTTGCCGGTCCCGCCGTGATCGCCCAGGACGACTGCACGACCTGCATCCCGGAAGGCTTCGATGTGCGCGTCGATGCCTACGGCAACCTCTTGCTGCGCTACGGCGCCTGAACCCGGCGCTGGGAGGACGTGAATGGCCATCGACAAGGTCACCCTGCAAATCCTCGCCAACCACTGCCGCGCCGCGGCCGAGAGCATGGCTTTCACGCTCTACCGCACGGCGCACTCGACCTTCGTCAAGGAGACCGAGGATTTCACCACCGGCCTCACCACGCCCGCGGGCCTGACCTTCGCCGCCCCCAAGGACCTCGGCGCCACCTGGTTCGTCTGCCTCGACTACAAGAACGTGATCGACATGATCCCCACCTACGAGGAAGGCGACATCTGCATGACGAACGACCCCTATAGCGGCTTCGTCTGCACGCACGGGCCGGACCTCCATTTGTGGAAGCCGATCTTCCACGAGGGCGAGATCGTGGCCTTCGCCGTCGGCCATATCCACAACACGGACGTGGGCGGTGCCGTGCCGGCGAGCCTCTCGCGCTCGCTCACCGAGGTGCATCAGGAGGGCATCCGCATTCCCCCGACCAAGCTCGCGCGTGCGGGCAAGCTCGACGAGGCGCTCCTCAAGGTGATCTGGGCCAACGTGCGCGTGCCGGAGCAGAACTGGGGCGACCTCAAGGCCCAGATCGCGGCGATGAACACCGGCGAGCGCAAGGTCCACGAGATGATCCGCAAGTTCGGCATCGCGACCTTTCGCCAAGGCATCCAGGATCTGCTCGACTACGCCGAGCAGCAGGCGCGCAACGTCATCGCCAGCCTGCCGAACGGCGAGTATTTCTTCAGCGACTATCTCGACGAGGATTCGGTCGGCGGCAAGCCCTGCCGCATCGCGCTTAAGATCACCATCCACGGCGACAGCCTCACGCTCGACTTCACCGGCAGCGACCCGCAGCTCGAATCCTCGCTCAACATGCCGACGGGCGGAGACGTGCGCCACGTGCTGATCATGGTCGGCCTCGTCTATGCGCTCTACTCGCTCGATCCGACCATCCTCTTGAATGCGGGCCTCGCGCGGCCCGCAACCGGCATCCTTCCCGAGGGCACCATCGTCAACCCGAAATTCCCCGCCGCGGTCGGCATGCGCAGCCTCACCTGCATGCGCCTCCAGGGCGTCATCTTCGGCGCCTTCTCCCAGATCGCGCCCGACCGCATGCCGGCCTGCCCGGCGAGCGGCGGCCCGATCATGAACGTCAACACCATCGACAACGCGACCGGCCGCCGCGTCGTCGCCTCGATCGATCCGATCTTCGGCGGTGCCGGCGGCAACCCGCGCGAGGACGGCGCCGACGGCTCCGGCGCCAACTCCTCGTTCCTCAAGAACACGCCCGTCGAGATCAACGAGGTCGAGGTGCCGATCAAGGTGCTGAGCTACGGCCTGGCCCGCGATTCGGGCGGCGCGGGGTTGCACCGCGGCGGCCTCGGCACGCTCCTCGAGTTCAAGGTGTTCTCGCCCGGTACCCGCATCACCGCGCGCAATCGCGACCGCAGCCGCTTCACCGCCTGGGGCGTGCTCGGCGGCCACGCGGGCGGACCCTCCCACTTCCTCCTCAACCCGGGCAGCAACCACGAGGTCGACCTCGGCAACACCGACATCCTCAAGGCCGGGCCGGGCGACGTGATCCGCATCGCCTCGAGCGGCGCCGGCGGCTGGGGCTCGCCGCTCGCGCGCCCGGCCGCAGACGTGCTCGCCGACGTGCGCCGCGGCTTCGTCTCCTTGGCCGCCGCCGAGACTGAGTACGGCGTCGTCATCGCGGACGACCGCATCGACGAGGCCGCGACGGCGGCCTTGCGCGAGAGGCTGCGCCCGCTCGAGCCCAAGGGCCATTTCGACTACGGTGCAGCGCGGGACGCCCTCGAGAAGCTGTGGACGCCAGCCAACTACGACGCCCTTACCCGCATTCTCGCGGGTCTCCCGGTGCATTGGCGCTACTTCATCAAGCACCGCATCTTCGAGCGCTTGGCCGAGCTTCCGCCGGAGCGCCGCCGCGGCGACGGCAGCGAAGTGGTCGAGGCCTGGGAGGCGACCCTGCGCGAGTTCCCGCAAGTGCGCACCGGCGCGCGCCCCGCGGCGGAGTGAGGCGGCACCTCACCCCGACCGTCTCCCCCTCAAGGGGGAGAGGGAGTTGGCAAGCTGCCTGCTCGCATCCCTCGCCCCCTTCAGGGGGAGAGGGAAGGGGCCCATCGCGAAAGCGATGGGAAGGGTGAGGGGATTCTACCGCCTGCACCTCACTCGCTCGCCACGGGCTCGATCGGCACCGGCTTGACCGGCCCTTGGGGACGCAATCCCGTCACCTGCTCGACCGGCACCTTTGCCGCGGCGGCGAGCACCGTCGTGGCGGTGAGACCGCAGTAGCGGCCCTGGCAGCGGCCCATGCCGACGCGCGTCAACGCCTTGGCGCGATTGATCTCGCTGGCGCCGAGCGTGCGTGCCGCGCGGCGCAGCTCACCGGCATTCACCATTTCGCACCGGCAGAGCACCGTGTCGTCGGCCAACGCCTCGGCGAAATGGTGCGGCACCGGAAAGACGCGCTGCAGCGCTCGCGCGAAGCGCGCGCCGCGCGCCATCTTGCGGCGGAGGAGTGCGATGCGCGCTTGCGGCACCTCGCCTTCGAGATCCGCGAGTGCCGCATAGGCGGCGAGCTCGCCGCCCGCCTCGGCCACGTCGGCACCTCGCACGCAGGCGCCGTCGCCGCAAAGATAGACGCCTCGCGGAGTG
>DATEQI010000548.1:0-5645 GCA_035272805.1 Alphaproteobacteria bacterium
TTCCGGTCACCTTGGATGGATTGGCGCGTCGCCAGATAAGCTATTGATTACATTGGTGAGCGCGCCGGGGGTCGAACCCGGGACCTACTGATTAAAAGTCAGTTGCTCTACCGCTGAGCTACGCGCCCCAAGGCCGCGGCATCGTTGCACGCCATCGGACTTCGCCTGCTTAAATAGGCGCCTTGGCGCCTTCCGGTCAATCGAGGAGAGAGACAGCGGGGGGGGTGGCGGGGCGGCCGACCCTCACCCTCCCGGCCCTGGCGGGCCGGGCCCCTCGTCGATCCGCCTTGCGGCCAGTGTTCCGATTCGAAAGTTCGTCTTACCCGGAAATAGCCGTCATTGCGAGCGCAGCGAAGCAATCCAGGGCGCTGGGTGCGAGACCCATTCTGGATTGCTTCGGCGCCCTTCGGGCGCCTCGCAATGACAAGTGTTTTCCTGATGTCGTGAATCTCGGAACCAGGACAATAGAGCCCGCAAGCGGAAGAGGGGTTCATCGCGGTCGCCCGCCCCTCCCGCTTGTGGGCCGGGCGTTCCCATTTGATTGGGGCTTGGCACCTCATGCTGAGGAGCGCCCTCAGGGCGCGTCTCGAAGCATGAGGAAGCCAAAACCGCGCTTAGGGCTTCACGTCCGCCGCCACTTGGAGCTTGACGATCTTGTCGGGCGTGCCGGCGACCTTGCCGTTCGTCTCCTTGCCGCCTTTCTTGATGTTGTCGACGAACTCCATGCCTTTCACCACCTGGCCGAAGATGGTGTATTGGCCGTCGAGCCAGGAGGAGGCGTCGAAGCAGATGAAGAACTGGCTGTCGGCGCTGTTGGGGTCGGATGAGCGCGCCATGCCGAGCGTGCCGCGCTCGAAACGGGCCGAGCGCGAGAATTCGGCGACGAGGTTCTGGCCCGAGCCGCCGGTGCCGTCGCCCTTGGGATCGCCGGTCTGGGCCATGAAGCCGGGGATCACCCGGTGGAAGCTGAGCCCGTCGTAGAAGTGCTGGCGCACCAGCTCCTTGAAGCGCTTGACCGTGCGCGGCGCCAAATCGGGACGCAGCTCGATCACCACGCGACCGTCCTTCAAATCCATATAGAGGGTGTTCTCGGGATCGGCCGCCTGGGCCGCAGCAACGGATGCCGTCATGAGGATCACCGCCAGCAGAAGGGGTTTCAAGAAGGCGCGCATCTTGGGTTCCTGGGGATGGTTTCGAAAAAGCCCGTCGCAAGCGGCCTCAGCCCTTGGCGGCGCCGCTCTTGGCCTTGAAGCGCCCGACCAGCCTCGCCGCGACCCCTTGCGGCACGAAGCTCGTGATGTCGCCGCCGAGCAGCGCGATCTCCTTGACGAAGCGCGAGGCGATGAAGGTCTGCCGCTCGGCCGCCATGAGGAACACGGTCTCGATGTCGGGGGCCACGCGCGCGTTCATGCCCGCCATCTGGAACTCGTAGTCGAAGTCCGAGACCGCGCGCAGGCCGCGGATGATGACGTTGGCGCCGACGTCCTTGGCGAAGCGGGTGAGGAGGTTGTCGAAGGTGCGCACCTCGACTCGCGTCATGTTGCCGTTGCCGGCCTTGGCAAGGGCCGCGCACTCCTCGCGCACCATGGCGAGGCGCTCCTGAAGCGTGAAGAGCGGCCCCTTGCCGACGTTGACCGCGACGCCGACGATGACGCGGTCGAGGATGCGCGTCGCGCGCTGGATGATGTCGAGGTGGCCGTTGGTGATCGGGTCGAAGGTCCCGGGGTAAACGCCGATCCGCTCAGGCATCGTCACCTTCCCCCAGAGCGCCCTCGGTAGCGGAGCCGCCCTCCTCCGCACCGTTGGCGCCGTTGGCGCCGTTCGCGCCCTCCTCGCCGAGTCGGATCACCGATACCACGCGCTCGCCCTCCGCGATGCGGAAGAGCGTCACGCCGCGGGTCGCGCGCCCGGCGATGCGGATATCATGGACCGGGCAGCGGATCAACTGTCCTCCGTCGGTGACCAAAATGATCTGGTCGGATGCCGTGACCGGAAAGGCGGCCACGAGCGTGGTGCCGGCCTCGCGGCCGAGGTCGATCGCCTCGATGCCCTTGCCGCCGCGTCCGGTGACACGGTACTCGTAGGCCGAGCTGCGCTTGCCGAAGCCCGCGGAGGACACGGTCAGGATGAACTCCTCGGCCTCTGCGAGCTCGTTGAAGCGCTCCTCGGCAAGCGAGACCGCGGGTGCTGCCTCGCCCTCGTCTGCGCCCTCCTCGGCGGCACCCGCTTCCCGTCGGCGCGACGCGGCGAGCCGCAAATAGGCATCGCGCTCCTCAATCGCGAACTCGGCGTGGCGCAGGATCGACATCGAGATCACCGCATCCCCGGCGGCGAGCGAGATGCCGCGCACGCCGGTCGAGCCGCGTCCCGCGAAGACGCGCACGTCGCCGATCGCGAAGCGAATGGACTTGCCGAGCTTGCTCGCGAGCAGCACGTCGTCGCGCTCGGTCGCGGGCAGCACGTCGATCAGGCGGTCGCCCTCCTCGAGCTTCATGGCGATCTTGCCGTTGGCCTTCACGTCGACGAAATCGGAGAGCTTGTTGCGCCGGACCGTGCCGCTGGCGGTTGCGAACATGACGTCGAGGGCCGCCCAGCTCGCCTCGTCCTCGGGCAGCGGCATGAGGGCCGTGATCGTCTCGCCGGCCGCGAGCGGGAGGAGATTGACGAGCGCCTTGCCGCGCGCCTGGGGCGTGCCGGCGGGGAGGCGGTAGACCTTCATCTTGTAGACCACGCCGCGCGAGGAGAAGAACAGCACCGGCGTGTGCGTGTTGGCGACGAAGAGGCGGCTCACGAAATCCGCCTCGCGCGTCGCCATCGCGGCGCGCCCCTTGCCGCCGCGGCGCTGCGCGCGGTAGGCCGAGAGCGGCACGCGCTTGACGTAGCCCGCGTGGGTCACCGTCACCACCATGTCCTCGCGCTGGATCAGGTCCTCGATGTCCTGCTCGAACTCGAGCTCCTGGATCTCCGTGCGGCGCGGCGTGCCGAAGCGCTCCTTGATCGCGAGGAGCTCGCTCCGCAGCACCTCGAGCAGCTTGGCGTGGGAGGCGAGGATGGCGAGATAGCCGGAGATCTGCTCGACGACCTCCTTGAGCTCGCCGGCGATCTTGTCGCGCTCGAGCCCGGTCAGGCGGTGGAGGCGCAGATCGAGGATCGCGCGCGCCTGCTCCTCCGAGAGCCGGTAAGCGCCGGCCACCACGCCGCGCCCCGGCTCGTCGACGAGCTTGATGAGCGGCTCGAGGTCCTTGACCGGCCAGGAGCGCGCCGTGAGGGCTGCGCGCGCCTCCGTCGGATCCTTGGCCTTGCGGATGGCGGCGATCACGGGATCGAGGTTGACGACCGCGAGCGCCAGTCCGATCAAGATGTGCGCCCGCTCGCGCGCCTTGCCGAGCTCGTAGACGGTGCGGCGGGTGATGACCTCCTCGCGGAACTTGACGAAGGCCGCGACGATGTCCTTGAGGCCCATGAGCTCGGGCCGCCCGCTCACGAGGGCAAGCATGTTGACGCCGAAGCTCGACTGCAGCGGCGTGTAGCGGTAGAGCTGGTTGAGCACCACGTCCGCCATGGCGTCGCGCTTGAGCTCGACGACGACGCGCACGCCGTGGCGGTCGCTCTCGTCGCGCAGGTCGGAGATGCCCTCGATGGTCTTCTCCTGCACCACCTCGGCCATGCGCTCGATCATGCGCGCCTTGTTGACCTGGTAGGGCACCTCGGTGATGACGATCGCCTCGCGCCCCTTGGCGAGCTCCTCGATCGCGGCGCGCCCGCGCATCACGATCGAGCCGCGCCCCGTGTGATAGGCCTGGCGGATGGTGGCGCGGCCCATGATGAGGGCGCCCGTGGGGAAGTCCGGCCCGGGGATATGCTCGATGAGCTGATCGACCGAGATGCCCGGATTGTCGACGTAGGCGAGACAGGCGTCGATGACCTCGCCGGGATTGTGGGGCGGGATGTTGGTCGCCATGCCGACGGCGATCCCGCTGGCCCCGTTGACGAGCAGGTTCGGCCACTCGGCCGGGAGCACGGTCGGCTCCTGCGAGGTGTCGTCGTAGTTGGGCTGGAAATCGACGGTCTCGCGATCGATGTCGGCGAGGAGCGCCTCCGCCGCCTTGGCGAGGCGCGCCTCGGTATAGCGCATCGCCGCCGGCGGGTCGCCGTCCATCGAGCCGAAATTGCCCTGCCCCTGGATGAGGGGCAGGCGCATGGAGAAGTCCTGCGCCATGCGCACCATGGCGTCGTAGATCGCGGCGTCGCCGTGCGGGTGGTACTTGCCCATCACGTCGCCGACGATGCGCGCCGACTTGCGGAAGGGCTTGTCGGAGGTGTAGCCCGCCTCCTTCATGGTGAAGAGAATGCGCCGCTGCACCGGCTTCAGCCCGTCGCGCACGTCGGGGAGTGCTCTCGCCACGATCACGCTCATGGCGTAATCGAGGTAGGAGCGCCGCATCTCCTCCTCGATCGTGACAGGGATGGCGGGGCTGTCGGGCGGCGGGGTCGTTTCGCTCACGAAATGGGGCTTTTACGAGGGTTGTTGAGGGGCTTGGCGCAGGCCACGGGGAGGGCCCGCAGCGACCCCTTTCCTATAGCAAATTTTGCGGGTGCGAACAACCGGGAAAGATGCTATTTATATAATATATATCAATATCTTGTGCCACCATCCCGCACCCTCCCATGGCCTTCGGCCATGGGCCCCTCCCTCGATCCGCTTTGCGGCTCGAGCCCGCAAGCAGGCGAGGGAAATCGCGCCGTCTTCAGAACGGAATCTCGTCGTCGAGTTCCTGCGCGCCGCCGCGCGCAGCGCCACCACTCTCGCCGCCGGCCGCGGGAGCGGGGCTGGCGCCGCGCTCCTCATATCCCCCGCCGCCCGCCTCCTCGCCGGCGCCGCGGGCGTCAAGCAGGGTGAGCTCGCCGCGATAGCGCTGGAGGACGACTTCGGTGGTGTATTTCTCCTGCCCGCTTTGGTCGGTCCATTTGCGGGTCTGCAGCTGGCCCTCGAGGAAGACCTTGGAGCCCTTCTTGAGGAACTTCTGGGCGACCTCGCCGAGGCGCTCGTTGAAGATCACCACCCGGTGCCATTCGGTCTTCTCGCGGCGCTCGCCGCTCGCCTTGTCGCGCCAGCTCTCCGAGGTCGCAACCGAGAGATGTACGATCGCATCGCCGGCCTGGGTCCGGCGCACCTCCGGGTCGCGGCCGAGATTGCCGATCAAAATCACCTTGTTGACGCTGCCCGCCATGGCCGCTTCCCCCGTTTCCTCGTCACGCGCTGGTTGAGCACTCTACCCCCAAACCGGGAGGTTGATAAGAGGCTATGGCTCAACCGGGCTCGAGCGCGAACATCTCAACGAGCGTAGCGGCAACGGCACCCGCCGTCTCAGGATCGGCCGCACCGAGCCGTTTGACGAGGCGAACCTTGTCGACAGTCCTGATCTGGTCGAGGGCTGCCTGCCCTTCCTTGCGTTGGAACCGGATCGGGACTCGCGTCGGATATGGGCGCAGGCTGGTGCTCAGGGGCGCCACGATGACGGTGCGGAGATACCGGTTCATTTCGTCGGGCGAGACGACCATGCAGGGCCGGGGCTTCTGAATTTCCGAGCCGACGGAGGGATCGAGGTTGACCAGGAAAATCTCGAAACGGCGGATTGCCTTCA
>DATEQI010000549.1:0-6160 GCA_035272805.1 Alphaproteobacteria bacterium
GACCAGGGCGGCATCAATGGGCGAAAGATCAATTTCGTGACGCTCGACGACGGCTACAGCCCGCCCAAGACGGTCGAGCAGACGCGCCGCCTCGTCGAGGAGGATAAGGTGCTGCTTGACTTCCAGCCCCTCGGCACGCCCAGCAATACGGCAATTCAGCAATACATGAACGACCAGAAGGTGCCGCAGCTCTTCGTCGCCACGGGCGCCACCAAATGGAACGACCCAAAGCATTTTCCCTGGACCATGGGCTGGCAGCCCAACTATCAGACCGAGTCGCGCATCTACGCCAACTACATCCTCAAGAACATGCCCGACGCCAAGATCGCCATCCTCTTCCAGAACGACGACTACGGAAAGGACTACGTCCAAGGCATGAAGGACGGCCTCGGCGACAAATACGGCAAGATGGTCGTGGCGGAGAAGAGCTACGAGACCTCGGACCCCACGGTCGACTCCCAGGTCGTGGCGCTCAAGGCGAGCGGCGCCAACGTCTTCTTCAACGTGACGACGCCGAAGTTCGCCTCTCAAGCGATCCGCAAGGCCTACGACATCGGCTGGAAGCAGACGCAATTCCTCAACAACGTCTCGCAATCCGTCACCGGCGTGCTGCAGCCGGCGGGGCTCGAGAAGGCGGTCGGCATCATTTCGTCCTACTACCTCAAGGACCCGGCGGACCCGCAGTGGAAGGACAGCAAGGCGTACCAGGACTGGCTGGCCTGGATGAAGAAGTACCTGCCGAACGGCAATGTCGGCGATTCCTTCAACGTCTATGGCTATACCGTGGCCCAGAATCTGGTCTATGTGCTCAAAGAGGCCGGCGACGATTTGACGCGCGAGAACGTCATGAAGCAGGCGGCCAGCATCAAGGACCTCGAGCTTCCCATGCTGCTGCCGGGCATCAAGATCTCGACCGGCCCGAACGATTTCGCGCCGATCAAGCAGATGCAGCTCATGAAGTTCGACGGCAAGTCGTGGGAGTTGTTCGGCCCCGTGCTTTCGGGCGAAGGCAGCTGAGGGATAAATGATTCCCAATTGCCACTGACGTCATTGCGAGCCGAAGGCGAAGCAATCCAGGCACCGCGCGCGCGATGCTGGATTGCTTCGTCGGCTTTGCCTGCTCGCAATGACGATTTGCGACATTAGACCGAGAGGAACCAATGGCCGAAGTGCATCTTGAGCGGCGCGGGAGCGTCGCCGTCATCACGCTTGAAAATCCGCCGGTGAATGCGCTCAGCGTCGCGAGCTTGACGGGCCTCGCGCAGCGCCTGGCGGCGGGCCTCGCGGACCCCGCGATCAAGGCTTTCGTCCTCACGGGGGCGGGCAAGATCTTCGTGGGCGGCGCCGATATCCGCGAGTTCGGCAAGCCGCGCCCGGCAGAGGCACCCACGCTTTCCCAGCTCATCGAGACGATCGAGAACGCGCGCGCCCCCTTCGTCGCCGCGATCAACGGCGTCGCCGCGGGCGGCGGGCTCGAGCTCGCACTCGGCTGCCACGCGCGCATCGCCTCTCCTGGGGCGCGCCTCGGCCTGCCCGAGGTCAAGCTCGGCCTCTTGCCCGGTGCCGGCGGGACGCAGCGCCTGCCGCGTCTCATCGGCGTCGAGGCCGCACTCGACATGATCGTGAGCGGCGAGCTCAAGCCGGCCGAAGCAGCACTCGCCCTCGGCATCGTGGACGCGGTCGCGGAGGGCGACGTGGTGGCCGCCGCCGTGGCCCATGCGGAAAAGCTCGCCGCCGCGGGCAAGCCGCCGCAAAAGACGCGCGATCTCGGGGGCAAGATCGAGGCGGCCAAGGCCAAGCCCGAGCTCTTCGCCAGCTACCGCAAGGAGACGGCGCGGCGCTTTCGCGGCTACGAGGCCCCCCAGCGCTGCATCGATTGCGTCGAAGCCGCCGCCACACTGCCCTTCGCCGAGGGGCTCAAGGCGGAGCGCGCCGCCTTCTTAGAGCGCGTCGGCTCCGAGCAGAGCAAGGCGCAGCGCCACGTCTTCTTCGCCGAGCGCGAGGTCGCCAAGATTCCCGACGTGCCGGCGGACACGCCCCAGCTGCCGATCAGAGCTGCCGCGGTGATCGGCTGCGGCACCATGGGCGGCGGGATCGCCATGAACTTCGCGAATGCCGGAATTCCGGTCATCGTGGTGGAATCGACGAAGGAGGCGCTCGAGCGCGGGCTTTCGATCATCGGGAGGAATTACGCCGCGACCGCCGCCAAGGGCCGGCTCAGCCAAGCGGATATGCAGAAGCGCCTCGGCCTCATCAAGGGCAGCCTCGCCTACGAAGACATCAAGGCGGCCGACATCGTGATCGAGGCCGTCTTCGAGGAGATGGACATCAAGAAGGAGACGTTCCGCAAGCTCGACGCGCTGGCCAAGCCCGAGGCGATCCTCGCCACCAACACCTCCACCCTCGATGTCGATGAGATCGCCGCGGTCACCAAGCGGCCCGAGAAGGTGATCGGCACCCACTTCTTCAGCCCGGCGAACGTCATGCGGCTCTTGGAGAACGTGCGCGGCAGGAAGTCGAGCAAGGAGACGATCGCGACCGTGATGGCGCTCTCGCGCCGTATCGGCAAGATCGGCGTGCTCGTCGGCGTGTGCGACGGCTTCGTCGGCAATCGCATGCTCGCCGCCTATACGCGCCAGGCGAACGCCCTCATCCTCGAGGGTGCCTTGCCGCACGAGGTCGACAAGGTGATCTACGATTTCGGCTTCCCCATGGGCCCCTTCGCCATGGGCGACCTCGCCGGCCTCGACGTGAGCTGGCGCATCAGGAAGCGCCGCCAGGCCGAGGGCAAGGACAACTACCCCGGCTACGCGGTCGGCGACCGGCTCTGCGAGATGGGCCGCTTCGGCCAGAAGACCGGCCAAGGCTGGTTCCGCTACGAGGCCGGGAGCCGCACGCCCATTCCCGACCCGCTCGTCGAGGCGACCATCCTCAAGGCCTCGGCCGAGCTCGGCTTGAAGCGGCGCAAGATCGCCGCCGAAGAGATCCTCGAGCGCTGCATGTATCCGCTCATCAACGAGGGGGCCAAGATCCTCGACGAGGGGCTTGCGCTCCGCGCGAGCGACATCGACATCATCTGGATCAACGGCTATGGCTTTCCCGCCTATCGCGGCGGGCCCATGTTCTATGCCGACCACGTCGGCCTCGCGAGGATTTTGGAGGGGATGCGCCGGCTCGAGGAGCGGCACGGCGAAATCCTGCGTCCGGCACCCCTCTTGGAGCGCCTCGTCCGCGAGGGCAAGGGGTTCGGCGAGCCCTGAGGAAACCGACGCGCCGCCGTTCGCGCGCCGCACACATTCGGAGGAGGAATTTCCATGCGTGAAGCCGTCATCGTCTCGACCGCCCGCACGCCCATCGGCAAGGCCTACCGCGGGGCCTTCAATCTGACCCACGGCGCCACCCTGGCCGGCCACGTCATCAAGCAGGCGGTCGAGCGGGCCGGTCTCGACCCTGCGGAGGTCGAGGATTGCCTCATCGGCTGCGCCATGCCGGAGGGTGCCACCGGCGGCAACATCGCGCGCCAGGCCGCGATCCGCGCGGGGCTGCCCGTCACCACCGCCGGCACCACGGTGAACCGCTTCTGCAGCTCGGGCATGCAGACGATCGCGATGGCGGCGGGTCGCGTCGTGCTCGAGCAGGTGCCGGTCGCGGTCGCGGGCGGCGTCGAATCGGTCTCGCTGGTGCAGAACGAGCACCAGAACAAGTTCCACTACAACGACGAGTGGATCGAGAAGCACAAGCCCGAGATCTACCTTGCCATGATCGAGACGGCGGACATCGTGGCCAAGCGCTACAAGGTGAGCCGCGAGAAGCAGGACGAGTTCGCGCTTTCGAGCCAGCTGCGCTGCGCCGCCGCCCAGCAGGCCGGCCGCTTCGACGACGAGATCGTGCCGCTCGCCACGACCAAGCTCATGGTCAACAAGGACACCGGCGAGAGCTGGACCGAGCAGGTGACGCTCGCCAAGGACGAGGGCAACCGCCCGGACACGACGCCCGAAGGCCTCGCCAAGCTCAAGCCCGTGCGCGGCGACGACCAGTTCATCACCGCCGGGAACGCCAGCCAGCTCTCCGACGGCGCCTCTGCCTGCGTCGTCATGGAGGCGAGGGAGGCCGAGCGGCGCGGACTTCACCCCCTCGGCATCTTCCGCGGCTTCGCGGTCGCCGGCTGCGAGCCCGACGAGATGGGGATCGGTCCGGTCTTCGCCGTGCCGCGCCTCTTGGAGCGCCACGGATTGAAGGTGGACGACATCGACCTCTGGGAGCTGAACGAGGCCTTCGCGGTCCAGGTCGTCTACTGCCGCGACCGGCTCGGCATTCCGCCCGACATCCTGAACGTCGACGGGGGTGCCGTCGCGGTCGGTCATCCCTACGGCATGAGCGGCGCGCGCCTCGTCGGCCATGCCCTCATCGAAGGCAAGCGGCGCGGCGCCAAGCATTGCGTCGTCACCATGTGCATCGGCGGCGGCATGGGGGCGGCGGGCCTCTTCGAGGTGGCGTGAGGCAAGCGAGAGCAGATCGTGTTCATGGCACGCGGCGTACCCCCCTCCCTCTCCCTCCCCCTCAAGGGGGGAGGGGATGCGCCAGCATACCCGATAAATTCCCCCTCCCCCTCGAGGGGGGAGGGTTGGGGTGGGGGTGAAGCTTTCGCGCCGGACGCGGGGTTTCTATTGCGACCGGCGGTGTCATGACGGAAGCGACGGCCGAGCTGATCGAGCCGCGCTCGGGCGAGGAGATCGACACCTCGCGGCTCGAGCCCTATTTGCGCGCGGGGCTGCCCGAGACGGAAGGGCCGTTCTCGCTGCGCCAGTTCGGCGGCGGGCACGCGAACCTCACCTATGAGGTGCGCTTCGGCAGCCGCGAATATGTGCTGCGCCGTCCCCCGCTCGGCCCCGTGGCACCCTCCTCGCACGACATGAAGCGCGAGCACAGGGTGCTCGCGACCTTGCCCGACATCTTTCCGTGGGCGCCGCGGAGCTATCTCTATTGCGGCGATGCCGCCCTCATCGGCGCCGAGTTCCACGTCATGGAGCGGCGCTACGGCATCGTCATCCGCAGCGATCTCCCCGAGGAGTTCAAGGGCGACACCGCGTTGGCGTGGCGCATCGGCGAGATGTTGGTGGACACGCTCGCCGCACTCCACACCGCCGAGGCGGCCGCCGCCGGGCTTGGCGATCTCGGGCGGCCCGAGGGCTATGTCGAGCGCCAGCTCGAGGGCTGGACCAAGCGCTGGCACGCCGCCAAGGACAAGGACCTGCCGAGGGTCGACGAGATGGCCCGTTGGCTGCGCCAGCACGTGCCCAAGCCGCAGGCCGCCTCGCTTCTCCACAACGACTTCAAGCTCGACAACATGATCGTCGGGAGCGACGACCCCGGCCGCGCGGTTGCCGTGCTCGACTGGGACATGTGCACGCGCGGCGATCCGCTCATGGATCTCGGCTACATGCTCAACTACTGGTCCGAGGCGGGGGACGACGAGGCGTGGCGCCGCGCGGCCTTCATGCCCACCTGGTATCCGGGCTTCCCGAACCGCGCGCAAGCCGTCGAGCGCTATGCGCAGAAGACCGGCTTCACCATCGAGGACGTGCGCTGGTACCACGTCTTCGGCGTGTTCAAGCTCACCGGCGTCATCCAGCAGATCTACATCCGCTATTTGCGCGGCCAAACCTCGGACGCCCGCTTCGCGGCCTTCGGCGAGCGCGTGGCGACCCTTGCCGAGAAGGGCTGTGCCTTGATCGCGGGCGAGGCGGGCCCGTGAGCGGCCGTGCGCTTCGCGGCGGCATAACGGCAAACGGGACGGAGCGCACTGGCGATGAGGAGCGGAGGGTTCTCCAAGGCGCGGCTCGGCCGCATGCGCGAGGTCATGGCCGGCTACGTCGAGCGCGGGGAAGTGCCCGGTGTCGTCACGCTGGTGAGCCGGCACGGCGAGGTGCACCTCGAAGCCATCGGCATGAAGACGCTCGGCGGCAGCGATCCGATCCGGCGCGACACGATATTCCGCATCTCCTCGATGACCAAGCCGATCACGGCCGCGGCCACGATGATGCTGGTGGAGGAGTGCAAGCTGCGGCTGGACGAGCCGGTGGATCGGCTGCTGCCCGAGCTCGCCGAGCGCAAGGTGCTGAAGCGGCTCGACGGGCCGCTCGACGATACCGTGCCCGCG
>DATEQI010000550.1:0-4789 GCA_035272805.1 Alphaproteobacteria bacterium
CGGCCCCAAGGGGCGCCGCCGCGGGGCGAAGCCGCGCCGGGTAGTGTGCCAGTTTGCGCGCCGGACGCCGGGCGGACCGAGGAGGTCGTTGCAGGGCGAGCGGTGCTCGCAGCGCCCCCTTGCGTTATGATGGGGTTTCAACGCGCGGCAAGTGCCGGGAGGCGAGCCTATGAGCTTCACCATCGATCGCATCGACCATGTCGTGCTGAACTGCCGAGACGTGGAGGCGAGCGCCGCCTGGTACGCGCGCGTGCTCGGCATGGCGCGCGAGAGCTTCGGCCCGGAGCCGCGCACGGCGCTCAAGTTCGGCAGGCAGAAGCTCAATGTGCGGCCGAGCGGGGCTGCCAATTGGGAGACCGGGGCGGTCGATGCGCCGGGCTCGCTCGACCTTTGCTTCATCACCGCGGCGAGCCCGCAGCAGGTGCTCGCGCATCTCGGGAGCTGCGGCATTGCCGTCTCGGCGGGACCGGTCGCGCGGACCGGCGCGCTCGGGCCCATGACCTCGGTCTACTGCCGCGATCCCGACGGGAATCTCGTCGAGATCGCGTCCTATCCGGACGCATGAGGTGAGGCGGGATCGGGCGGCGCCCGCCGATGCCGCAACGGGTGACGGTTTAAAGGGGTGCGCTACCAAATCAGGCTGCGGGAGATGGCCGATCTTGTCCGCATGACTGATGAGCACACTTCACGCGACGCGGCATAGGGAGGAGCGCCATGATATTCGCGCGTAGGTTCTGGCCCGTGGTGATAGCGGCAGTCCTAGCCGTTCTGATTTACGATATCGCAACGCGCGCTGGTTCCTCGTCCGCAGCAGGATGGGCCGCATTCAGTTTTGCCGGCGGCTTCTTCGTGCTCGGCTTCGCTCTAGATGTCCTCGCCGAGCTTAAGGCTATTAGGGCGGCAATCGAGGCTCAGCACCTTGGCGGCCATTCGAACTGAGACAGCGCCCCGCCGCGACCCAGGTTGGACGCGGGCGGCGGAACCGCTAGGATGACGGCCCAAGGGAGCGAGTGGCCGGTGCGCGATCCCCCGCGGTCGCGATGACGGGAAGGCTAGACAGCCCGAGGAAGGCGCCATGGCGGACGATCTCAAGGACGCGGCACTCGAGTACCATCGTGCGTATCCGCCGGGAAAGCTCGGCATCGTGGCGACCAAGCCGCTGGCCAACCAGCGCGACCTGGCGCTCGCCTATACCCCCGGCGTCGCGGCGGCGTGCGATGCCATCGTGGCGGACCCTCTTGAGGCCTCGCGACTCACCGCACGGGGCAATCTCGTCGCCGTGATCACGAACGGCACCGCGGTGCTCGGCCTCGGCCACATCGGCCCGCTCGCCGCCAAGCCTGTGATGGAGGGGAAGGCCGTCCTCTTCAAGAAATTCGCCGGCATCGACGTCTTCGACATCGAGATCGCCGAGACCGATCCCGAGAAGTTCGTCGACACGGTGGCGCGGCTCGAGCCGACCTTCGGCGCCATCAATCTCGAGGACATCAAGGCACCCGAGTGCTTCGAGATCGAGGAGGCGCTGCGCGCGCGCATGGGCATCCCGGTCTTCCACGACGATCAGCACGGCACGGCGATCATCGTAGGCGCCGCCGTGCAGAACGGCCTGCGCGTCGTCGGCAAGCGGATCGAGGAGGTCAAGCTCGTCTCGACGGGGGGAGGGGCCGCCGGGCTCGCCTGCCTCGACCTCCTCGTCAGCATGGGGCTCAAGACGGAGCACGTCGTCCTCGTCGATCGCCTCGGCGTGGTCTATGAGGGTCGAGCCGAGGAGATGACCCCGCGCAAGGCGCGCTACGCCAAGGCGACGGCCGCGCGCAAGCTCGAGGAGGTGATCGACGGCGCCGACGTCTTTCTCGGCCTCTCCGCACCCGGCATTCTCACGGAGGACATGGTGCGGCGCATGGCGGAGAAGCCCCTCATCTTCGCACTCGCCAATCCCGTGCCCGAGATCCAGCCCGAGCTCGCGCGCGCGGCGAAGCCCGATGCGGTGATCGCCACCGGCCGCTCGGACTACCCGAACCAGGTCAACAACGTGCTGTGCTTTCCGTTCATCTTCCGGGGTGCGCTCGACGTGGGGGCCACCACCATCAACGAGGCGATGAAGCTCGCCTGCGTCGAGGCGCTCGCCGAGCTCGCGCGCATGGAGCCCTCCGAAGTGGTGGTCAAGGCCTACGGCGGCGAGCAAGCCGGTTTCGGGCCCGACTATCTCATCCCGCGCCCCTTCGACCCGCGGCTCATCATCGAGCTGCCGCCCGCGGTCGCCAAGGCGGCGATGGAGAGCGGCGTCGCCACGCGCCCGATCGGCGATTTCGAGGCCTATCGCGAGCGCCTCTCCCAGTTCGCCTTCCGCTCCGGCCTTGCCATGAAGCCCGTGTTCGAGCGCGCGCGCCAGAACCCCAAGCGCGTCGTCTATGCCGAGGGCGAGGAGGAGCGCGTCCTGCGCGCCGTCCAGGCGCTCTGCGACGAGGGCTTGGCGCGTCCGATCCTGATCGGGCGGCCCCACGTCATCACCTCGCGTCTGCAGCAGCTCGGTCTGCGCGTCCGCTCGGGCGAGCACTTCGATATCGTCAATCCCCAGGACGACCCGCGCTACAAGGACTATTGGACCAGCTATCACCAGCTCATGGAGCGCAAGGGCGTCTCGCCCGACCACGCGCGCATGATCGTACGCACCAACAACGCCGTGATCGCCGCCCTCATGGTCAGGAAGGGCCATGCCGACGCCATGATCTGCGGCACGGTCGGCAGCTATCAGCAGCATTTGCGCCATGTGCTCGACGTCATCGGCAAGCGCGAGGAGGGGCGCAATGTGGCGTCCTTGAGCCTGCTCATCCTGTCGTCGGGGACTTATTTCATTTGCGACACCTACGTCACTCCCGAGCCGAGTGCGGAGGAGATCTTCGACATGACGCTCGTGGCGGCCGAGGAGGTGCGGCGCTTCGGCATCGAGCCCAAGGTGGCGCTCCTCTCCCATTCCAATTTCGGCAGCGCCGATACGCCGTCTGCGCGCAAGATGCGCGCAGCCCTCGCCATGCTTCACGAGCGCGCGCCCGAGCTCGAGGCCGAAGGCGAGATGCATTCGGATGCCGCCCTCTCGGAGGAGGTGCGCCAGCGCATCTTCCCGAGCTCCAAGCTCAAGGGACGCGCCAACCTCCTGGTCATGCCTACCCTCGATGCCGCCAACATCGCCTTCAACATGATGCGGGTGCTGGGCGACGGCTTGGCCGTCGGCCCCATCCTCCTGGGTGCGGCGCTGCCGGCCCATATCCTCACACCCTCCGTCACGGCGCGCGGGGTGCTGAACATGACCGCGGTCGCGGTCGTCGACGCCCAGCTCTACGCGGCAGGCCGGCTGCCGGGCATCCCGAGCCCTCCCACCCGCGTGGCGCGCGCCGGCTGGGTGCGCTGAAGGGGCCGCAGCGGCTCTGGATTTGGCCGCCTCGCCCTTCGAGACGCGCGCTTCGCGCGCTCCTCAGGGTGAGGCGGCCCTCAAATACAGCGGATTTCCTCATCCTGAGGAGGGCCGAAGGCCCGTCTCGAAGGATGAGGAAATCGGCTCAATGCCAACTGCGATTGCCCTCAAAGCGCGCCACGGGCGCCTTGTTACAGGGGCAGCGGAGGTCTATCTAAGAGAGGGCGCCAGCGCGCGCGAGAGCCAGGATCGGCGGGAGCGATGGCCAGACTCCTCAACGTGACGCTCAACGGCCGGCGGCGGACGGACGCGGTCGAGGACAACGTCCTGCTGCTCGACTATGTGCGCGAGATCGCCGGCCTCACCGGCACCAAGACGGGATGCGACGGCGGCGAGTGCGGCGCCTGCACGGTCTTGATCGACGATGCTCCGATACTCTCCTGTCTCACGCTCGCGGCACTCTCTGAGGGCAAGCGCGTCGACACCGTCGAAGGGCTCGCGCAAGGCGGCCGCCTCTCCTCCGTCCAGCGCGGCTTCCATGAGAAGCTCGGCGCCCAATGCGGCTATTGCACGCCGGGCCTGATCATGGCGTCCGAAGGCCTCTTGCGCCGCAACGCGCATCCGAGCGAGGCCGACATCCGCGCCGCCCTCGGCAGCAACATTTGCCGCTGCACCGGCTACGTGAAGATCATCGAGGCGGTCCAGCACGCGGCCGAGCTGCGCGCACGCGGGGAGGCCGCGTGAACGAGATCGCGCCCAAGCGCTCGATCGGCGGCTACGTGCCGATGGTCGACGGTCCCGACAAGGTCTCGGGACGCGCCAAATACACCGCCGATTTCGCCACTCCCGGGGCGCTTGCCGGCCGCATGTACCGCAGCCCTTACAGCCATGCCGAGATCGTCGAGCTCGACGTCTCCGCGGCCTTGCGGCTCCCAGGCGTGGTGGCCGTCGTCACCGGGGCGGATTGCGACAAGACCCACGGCGTGCTGCCGGTCGCGCGGAGCGAGTACCCGATGGCGCGCGAGCGCGTGCGCTATCGCGGCGAGCCGGTCGCGGCGGTCGCGGCCGTCGACGAGGCGGTGGCCGAGAAGGCGGTGAGCCTCATCAGGATGCGCGTGCGCGAGCTCCCCGCCTACTACAGCGCCGCTGCCGCGAAGGCGCAAGGTGCTGTCGACATCCACGCGCACCGGCCGCACAACATCGAGCGCGACGTGCTTTTCGAGCTCGGCAGCGTGGCTCAAGGCTTCGCCGAGGCGGCGCTCGTGCGCGAGGAGAGCTATTTCTGCGCCGAGGTGTGCCAGAACCAGATGGAGATGCACGCAGCCCTTGCCGAATACGATCCCGTGCGCGAGCGCATGACGGTCCATGCCTCGACCC
>DATEQI010000551.1:0-3965 GCA_035272805.1 Alphaproteobacteria bacterium
GAGGCGATGATGGCGCTCGTGCTGGCCGACCACATGCTGCGCCAGCGCGCCCAGTGCGGCGCCTGAAGCAAGGGCCGCCGTCGCTTCGCTTGCGGGCCCGGAACCGACTTTCGCGAGCTCGCGGCTCGGCGCCGGCGGATCGCGAGCCGCGAAATGAGGAGGATCGCTCATGCGTTGGCTGAAACGGGTCGTCGTCGGTTTCTTTGCGCTCGTCGGCGTCATGACCGTGAGCCTGTCGCTGCTCGCCGTCTGGGTCGGCGCGAGCCTCTTGGCGCCCTCGTCGCGCGCGGTACCCGAGACCACCGCACTCGAGCTCGATCTCACCAAGGCACCCGCGGAAGGCGGCTCCGGAGGCGGCATCGTCGAGCTCCTCTCGCCCAAGCGTATGACGCTGCGCCAGATCGAGGAGGCGCTCGAGCGCGCGGGCCGCGACGATCGCGTCAAGGGCCTCGTCGTCCGCCTCGGCGAGTCGTTCAGCTACGCGACAAACGAGGAGTTGCGCGATGCGATCACCGCCTTCCGCAAGCGCGGCAAGTTCACGATCGCCTTCGCCGAGAGCTATGGGGAGGTCGGGAGCGGCAGCGGCGGCTATCCGATCGCGGCCGCTTGCGAGGAGGTCTGGCTGCAGCCCTCGGGCGGGGTGAACCTCGTCGGCGTCATCGCGGAAACGCCGTTTCTCAGGGGTACCCTCGACAAGCTCGGCATCGTCCCGCGCGCCGACAAGCGCGAGGAGTACAAGAACGCGCTGGACGAGCTGACCGATACCGCCTATAGCCCGGCGTTCAAGGAGTCGCTTCAAAGCATCCTCGGCTCGCTTTACGACCAGCTCACCCAAGCGGTCGCGGATGGCCGCGGACTCGGCGCGGATGCGACGAAGGCGCTCATCGACCGCGGGCCATTCCTCGCGGAGGAGGCCGTCGCCGCCAAGCTCGTCGACCGGCTCGGCTATCACGACGAGGCGCGGGACGCCGCGAGACGGCGTGCCGGCCCCGGCGGCAAGCTGGTGCAGCTCCCCGACTATTTCCGCGCGACCCGCGATGGCTCGGGCGAAGGGCCCGTCATTGCGATGATCGCCGCGAGCGGGCCGATCGTCTCGGGCTCGAGCGGGTTCGACGACGCCTTCGGCGTCACACGCATCGGCGCCGACACGCTCTCGGACACGATCGACGAGGCGGTACGGGCGAGCGACGTGGCGGCGCTCCTCCTGCGCATCGACAGCCCGGGAGGCTCCTATGTGGCGTCCGACACCATCTGGCGCGCGGTCAATCGCGCCAAGGCGGCGGGCAAGCCGGTCATCGTCTCGATGGGCGGTGTCGCCGCCTCGGGCGGCTACTTCATCGCGGTACCCGCCAGCAAGATCGTCGCGGAGCCCGGTACGCTGACCGGCTCGATCGGCGTCTTCGGCGGCAAGCTGGTGATCAAGGGTTTGCTCGAAAAGCTGGGCATCAGCGTCGACGCGGTCCAGTTCGGCGCCAATGCCGCGATCTGGAGCTCGGACCAGGACTTCACGCCCGAGGGCTGGAACCGCCTCGAGGCCTCGCTCGATGCGGTGTACAAGGACTTCACCAGCAAGGTGGTGGCGGCGCGAGGCCTCGATGCGAGCCGCATTCCCGAGATCGCCAAGGGACGCGTCTTCACCGGGGCCCAGGCGCGGAAGCTCGGGCTCGTCGATGCGCTCGGGGGCTTTCCCCAGGCGCTCGAGCTTGCCCGCGAGGCGCTTCACCTCAAGCCCGAGGAGCCCGTTCAATTGCGCGAGTATCCGCCGCGCGGGCGCGAGTTCCGCGAGCTTTTGCACCGGCTCTTCGCCGGCGAGGGCATAGGTGCAGCGTCGCTTGCGAGCCTGCTCGCACGCGAGCTTGCGGCACCTGCGGCAGCCCTGCGTCCGCTCATCGCCGAGCTGCCCGCCTTGACCCGTCCGGGCGAGGCCTGGCTCTTGATCCCTCCCCTCGAGGTGCGCTGAGCGTCGGCTCGGAACCAAGCGTCGCCGTCGGAACCCCAGCCAGCAGGCGTTGGCGCGAGCGGAGGAGAGCGGCCCATGCCGACGATGACAACCGCCGAGGCCACGGTCGAAAGCCTGCTTCGCCATGGCATCGATACGGTCTACGGCCTGCCCGGGCTGCACAACGACCCGCTCTTCGATGCCTTCCATGGCGCGCGAGACCGCCTGCGCGTGCTCCATACGCGGCACGAGCAGACCTCAGCCTATATGGCGCTCGGTGCTGCATTGGCGACGGGCAAGCCGCAGGCTTTCGCGGTCGTTCCGGGCCCCGGCTTCCTCAACGCGAGTGCGGCACTGCTCACGGCCTACGGCATGAATGCGCCGGTCGTCGCCCTCGTCGGCCAGATCCCCCAGGCCGACATCGATCGCGGCCACGGCCATCTCCACGAGATCGCCGACCAGATCGGCGTTGCACGACATATCGCGAAATTCGCGGCCCGCATCCGCTCTCCCCATGAAGCACCCCTCCTCATCGCCGAGGCGATCGAGAGCGCGTGCTCGGGCCGGCCCGGCCCGGCCGTGGTGGAATGCGCGATCGACGTATGGGGCCGCAAGGGTGCGGTCGAAATTCCGGAGCGGCCCAGAGCGTTACAGCACCCGCCGCTCGACGAGGACGCGCTCGAAGCCGCCGCCAAGATCCTCGGCGCCGCCAAGCGCCCGCTGATCGTGCTCGGCGGCGGCGCGCAAGGCGCCAGCGCGGAAGTGACGGCACTCGCCGAGCTCCTCGAGGCGCCGGCCGTCGCCTATCGCCGCGGCCAGGGTGTGCTGCCGGCAACGCACCGGCTCAGCATCAACCTGCCCATCGCGCACCGGCTCTGGGCCGAGGCCGACGCGGTGCTTGCCATCGGCACCCGGCTCTTCATGCAGCAGAGCCAATGGGGAGTGGACGGCGATCTCAAGATCGTGCGCATCGACATCGACCCCGAGGCGGCGGAGCGCTTCAAGAAGCCGGCCGTGGCCCTCATCGGCGACGCGGCGGACTATGCCAAGGCGCTCCTCGCGCGGCTGCCGGCGCACAACCGCCCGCGCGCATCGCGCGGCGACGAGCTCGCGCGCCAGCGCGCGTGGATGGTTGAGCGGCTCAAGCGTCTCGAGCCGCAGCTGAGCTTCCTCAAGGCGATGCGGGCGGCGCTCCCGGAGGACGGCATCTTCATCGACGAGGTGACGCAGGTCGGCTTCGTCTCCCGCCTCGCCTTTCCGGTGCTCAAGCCTCGCACCTTCCTTTCGCCCGGCTACCAGGACAATCTCGGCTGGGGCTTCGGCGCAGCCCTCGGCGTCAAGGCGGCCAAGCCCGCCCAAGCGGTGCTCGCCATTGCCGGCGACGGCGGCTTCCTCTACCAGGTGGGCGAGCTCGCGACCGCCCGTCAGCACAATCTGGCCGTCGTCGTCGTGGTCTTCGACAACGGCAGCTTCGGCAACGTCCGGCGCATCCAGGAGGAGCAGTACGGCAACCGCACGATCGCCTGCGATCTCACGAATCCCGACTTCCTGAAGCTCGCGGAGGCGTTCGGCGTCGCCGGCTTCCGCGCGCGCGACGCGGGCGAGCTCGAGCGCGCCCTAGGCGAGGCCCTGGCACTCGGCAAGCCTGCCCTCGTCCACGTCCCTTGCGGCGCGATGCCGAGCCCGTGGGACATGATTCTCATGCCGCGGGTGCGCGGCTGAGCGGCATCTTGATTCAATATTGTCGCCATACCAAATAATAGGCGTGGTAAAATCTCCCTCGTTCCCAGCGCCGGATTGGCACTTGCGTCCGACGAGGGCAATCCAAAGGACGACCACCATGCCCCATACCGCCATTTCACGCCTCGCGCGAGTTTTTGGCCGCCTTGGCCTGGCCCTCATGCTGGCCTGCGGCGTGCTCTTCCTCGCCCTTCCTGCGCAAGCGCAAAGGCATGGAGGGGGCGGCTTTCATGGCGGCGGCGGCGGCTGGCATGGCGGCGGCGGCGGCTGGCATGGCGGCGGCGGC
>DATEQI010000552.1:0-13691 GCA_035272805.1 Alphaproteobacteria bacterium
TCAGTTCCCCGCCGATATGGGCCGATAGCAGGCTGACCTCGACGAATTGGCTGTTTCTCATGAATAAGCCTTGGTCGATCTGAACGCCTTGCATATCGAGCTTGCCCCTGACCATGGCACGATTCAGGGAGAGCTTGCCTCGCACATGGCCGTCTTTCATGTCCACGTCGCCAACCTCGGCCTCGTCCATGAACAAGTCGTCGGCGATCTGGATCCCTTCCATGTTGAGTGTGCCGAGCTTGAGCTTCTCGCCGACCTTGGCGCCGGTTAGGTCGAGTGGCCCGTCGATATGGGCCGCTGCCAGGATGACCCCGGCGAATTTCGAGCGAGAGAGCGAGAGCCCGCCGACGTGCGCGCTGTCCATATCGAGCTTGCCGAGCTCGGTATCTTCGATCGATACGTCCTCATCGACCTTGAGCCGCCGCATGTCGAGGTCCTCGCCGAGCTTCGAGTTGGCGAAAATAATCCGGCGCGTCGAGCGTAGCCCGTAGAGGCTAGCGCCCTTCTCAAGCAGGCTTCCGGCCAGCCAAAGCTCGTGGCGAAGCTCCGCGATCTGCAAGTCGAGCCGCTCCGTAAAGCGGGCGCCGATGATGCGCACGCCCCGGCGCGTCAGCGCCTGGCGATATTTGTCCTTTAGGAGAATCGTCTCGAGAAAGCTAGACGTCAGGATGCGCCCCGCCGGCCATTCCTTCGGGGCCTTGGGGTCGAGGCTGCCGCCATAGCCGGCTTCGTGATTGAAATCCGCGATCTCGCCGCGGCATACATGTGCCCAGACGAGCTTCTCCTGAGTCGTCCAGCGCTTGTCGGCGTCTACCGCGCAACCGCCTCCCGCCGGTACAGGCTGTGCATGATCCTCGGCCCGCGCGGCAGCGGCCGCGGCGAGCAGCGTAACCATAAGGACGGCAGCGGGGCATCGCATTGAGATCCCCCGAGTAGCGCAATTGCACGCTATCACAATCAGCCCCGCTACGTCCACACCCACACTCCGCGGCGCGGTCGCGCACGAGAGGAAGCTCGTCAAGCCCTACTGTCATGCGGCAGTGACGCAGCGGCTCGAGGGCGAGGAGCTCGCCGAGATCGGGCTTCTCAAGAAAGCCGGCGCGCTCGCCTTCACCGACAGGCGGCGCGCTTGAATGGCGTCGCCGAGCGCGTGAGCTTCCTGCGTGCGCCCGCCTTCATCAAGTCGAAGCGCGAGCTCGCCCAGGGGGCCAAGGGCTATGGCAAGGTCGCGCGGCTTGCAGCCGAACTGGCCAGCGCGAAATTGAGCACGCGCCGGCACCGCACCCCCTACCCCGCCCGCGCGATGAGGGCGACGCCGAGTGCGATGAGTGCTATGCCCGCGAGCTCGAGCCGGCCGATGCGCTCCTTGAAGATGCGGCGCGAGACGGCGTAGCTGAAGAAGACCTCGACGAGCCCGAGCGTGCGCACGTGCGCCACGGGCTCGAGCGCCATCGCGGTCACCCAGCCGGCCGAGCCGGCAGCCCCCGCCAGGCCCGCCGCGAGCGAGAGCCGCCACGCGCGCAACACCGCGGCGATCACCTCCGGCCGGCGCAGCAGAAGCCAGCCGCCGAGGAGGAGGACCTGAAGCGCCATTGCGAGGACGAGCACATAGCCCGCCGCCATGAAGAGCGAGCCCGCGTGAAGGGACAAGGCGGCGCCGCGATAGCCCACCGTCGAGATGGCGAAGGCGGCTCCCGAGCCGAGCCCGTAAAGGGCCGCGGGCGAGCTCCAGGCGCGCGCCAAGGAGGCCGCCCCCGCCGGTCCCGCCCTGAGCGAGATGAGGACGAGCCCGACGGTGACGAGGGCGATGGCACTTGCCGCCGCGAGCGAGAGGGGATCGCCCAGGAGAACGATCGCGAAAAGTGCGATCTGCACGATCTCCGTCTTGGAGTAGATGACTCCGATGGCGAAATTGCGCTCCTCCATGGTGCGCAGGAGAAGGGCGGTCGCCACCAGCTGGCCGACGGCAGCGACCACTGTCCAGCCAAGCGAGCTCCATGTCGGGGCGGGGAGTGCCAGGGCCAGCCCGCGGCTGAGGAAAAGGAGCCACAGAAGGGCGAAGGGAAGGCCGTAGAGGAAGCGCACCAAGGTGGCGCCGAGCGTGCCGAGCTCCTTGGTGAGGTGGCGCTGGGCGGCGTTGCGGAAGGTCTGGGCAAGGGCCGCCCAGATGGTGATCGGTATCCACACCCAGCTCATGACGGCGGCCGCGTGCTGCGGGCGCTGCCGCAGCTGAAGCGGAACGGTGCGGACGTCAAACCGCGTGCCTCACGTCGGCGTCCGCGACCGCGCATCTCTCAGGCAGCGTGAGGAGGAACCGGGTCGAGCCGGGACGGCTCTCCGCCAAGGCGATATCGCCGCCGTGGGCGCGCAGGAGCTCGCGCGAGATGGCGAGGCCGAGCCCGGTACCCCCCGGCTTTCCCGTGCCGGCAAAGGCGTGGAACAACTTGTCGCGCGCGGCCGGGGCAATGCCCTGGCCGTTGTCGGCGATCTCGAGCGCGATACCGTCCTCGCCGCGCCGGGCCGAGACCGTCACCTTGGTGGCACCCGCCTCGTAGGCGTTGCGGCCGAGATTGAGGAGCACGCGGAACATCTGGTCCCGGTCGGCGCGGAGCCAGAACTCGCGCGGCACCTCGTTGATCCAGCGGCTGGTCTCGGGCAGCGGCAGGCGGAGGGCAGCACCCACGTCGTCGACGAGGAGGCCCAAGGAGAAGCGCGTCATCGCGACGACCGGCTTTTCCTCGCGCGCGAAGCTGAGCGTATTGACGCAGAGCGAGATGGCGCGGTCGAGCGAGGCGAGCAGCGTCGGCGTCACGCGCTTGACCGTGGGATCCTTGCTGTCGGCAAGCCGGTCGGAGACGAGCTGTGCGGTCGAGAGGATGTTGCGGAGATCGTGGGTGATCTTGGTGACCGCGGCACCCAGCTCGGCAAGCCGCGTCTTCTCGTGGAGGGCCAGGCGCAGATCGCTCTGCATGCGCTGAAGCTCGCGCTGGGCGATGCCGATCTCGTCGCGGCGCTGGCTCGGCATGGGGCTGGCGCTCTCGTCCTCGGGTGCGGTGCGGAACTGATGCATCGCCTCGGTGATGCGCCGCATGGGCTGCACGAGGAGCCACTGCAGGCTCAGATAGACGAGCCCGGCCGTGATGAGCGAGATGACGATCGAGAGCGAGAGGACGCGCCAGGCGAAGTCGTACATGGCGCGCCGCATCGGCCCCTCGTCCAGCACGAGATCGACGACGATGCCGGGATTCTTGGGCGAGGGTCCCACCACCCGAAGCACCCGGTTCTCGGTCTGCGTAATGGTCGAGAACGCATTCGCGATGAGCGAGAAGAGCGTCGCCTTGCGCAGATCGTAGCTCTTGTCGATGACGGGCGGCATGTCGCGGTTCATCACCAGCATGCGCTGGTTGCCGTGCATGTCGAGGGCTACCGAATAGGCGTCGACATATTGCAAGAGCTCGATCTCGAGCTGGGGACTCAGCATGTGCGTGGGTGCCGCCTCGAGCGCCAGTGCCGCGATGTGGGCGGCGCCGATCTTCTCCTCGAGATAGTCGAGCCGGAAGCGCGCGATCGACGGCGTGAAGATCAGCACCTCGGCCACCATCACGAACAACACGGTAAACACCAAGAGCTTGGCCGAAAGGCTGTGCCGGAGCTTGGGGAGGCTCGTGTGCGGGTCCGCCATGTCGTCAGAGTATAGCCAAAACGACGGTGCGCCGCACTAGCAGCCTCGCTTGGGCCGAGTTTGAATTTCTGACCCGATCGCATGCTGCTTGCGGCCACGCCACGCTTGGAGCATGGTTTTAACGAATCGAGCTACCCACTTTGGCGAATCGAGCTATCCACATCTGGATTTGTAAACAAATGGGTGCTAGCCTACCGATCTCTACGAGATGAAGTGAGGGGTTCAGTGAAGACTCCAAAGTACGAATCGTTTGGCGGCCGAAAGTCGGTTAGCATGATTCGCCGATTGGATGGTCGCTCGGCGTTTTGGGGCGGCTTTTGGGATGGTGTGTCTGCTTCGTCATTGGTTTATTCGGTTTCCTGCGCTTATCCGGACACGTTGGGGGATGTGGGTTCAGCGTGGGGCAAGGTTGGAAGTTATGTAACAATTGGAATTGAGGAGGTGGACGCGGAATCTAAGGTAGCCAATTTGAAAACCAAGGAAGAGGAACGCGTAGCTAGTGGCCCGCCGACGGCAAAAGCCCCCACAAATTAAGCCAACAGGCCCGCAAAATTCCGGCCGCGGCAACGCTCGCGGCGGCCATATCGTTAGCGCAAGTTGGCAGGCGTCGATGCCGCCTCCACAAATCCTCGATGGCTATAAGCAAGTTGTCGAAAATGGCGCCGAACGCATCATGCGGATGGCGGAAAAGGCGCAAGACGCCGACATCGAAGTAGGACGAGCCTTCGTCGCAGATAACAAGCGCGGTCAACTCTTGGGCGGAGCCATCTCTATTATTGCCCTTGTTGTCGGAGGAGCTGTCGGCGTCGCAGGATTATATTTCCATGCACCCGCTGCCTTTTATGCACTCCCCGTCGCTTGCGCAGGTGTTCCAGTTTTCGGGGTGATCAAGGCCATCGTCGAAAGTCGCTCTCGCTAGCTTCCTCAAGCTCCCCCCTAACCTCACTCGTGTCAGCCGAAGCGCGCGAGGAAGCGCACCAGCCGCTTGGTCCGCTCGCCGAAGAGCGTTGGCGTGAAAAAGCTGCCGGCGACGCTCTTGCTGATCTCGCTCAGCGTCGGATAGGGCGCGATCAGGCCGGCGAGCGCGCTCACGCGTAGGCCGCGCGCGATCGCCAGCCCCCACGGCAGGATGAGCTCGCCCGCGTGCGCGCCGACGATGGTGGCCCCCACCACGCGCCCGCGCCGGGTCGTGATCACTTTGGCGAAGCCGTCGATCTCGCGCTCGGTCTGGGCGCGATCGTTCTCCGCGAAGGCCCAGCGCAGGATGCGGATAGCACCGTGTGCTGCGCGCGCGCCGCCCTCCTTGAGGCCGACATGGGCGAGCTCGGGGTCCGTAAAGGTAACCCAAGGGATGGCGCGCTCCTCCACCTTGGCGGGCAGGCGGAAGAGCGCGTTGCGCACGACGATACCGGCGTGATGGCCCGCCATGTGGGTGAACTGGTAGCGTCCGACGACGTCGCCCAGCGCGTAGATGCGCCTGTTCGTCGTCCTGAGGCGGGGATCGACGGTGATCCCCTTCTGCGTGAAGGCGACGCCCGCCGCCTCGAGCCCGAGCCCCGCCACATTGGCGCTCCTGCCGGCGGCGACGAGAAGATGCGAGCCGAGGAGCGTCTCGCTCTCGCCGTTCCGCTCGATCGTCGCGGCAATGCCGTCGCCCGCGCGCGCGAGCGAGCGGATTCGGGTGCCCTCGTAAAGGGCCACCCCGTCGCGGCGCAGGGCCTGGCGAACGACGTCCGCCGCCTCGGCATCGTCGTTGCCGAGAATGGCGAGGAGCTCGACGACGCTCACCCGAGCACCGAGGCGGGCGAAGGCCTGGGCGAGCTCGACCCCGATCGGCCCACCGCCGATGACGATGAGATGCTCGGGCCTGGCCTTGAGCTCGAAGACGGTCTCGTTGGTGAGGTAGGGCACCTGAGCGAGCCCCTCGAGCGGCGGGATCGCGGGCGAGGAGCCGGTCGCGATCACGAAGCGCCGCGCGCGGATGCGCGTGCCGTCCGCCGCGAGCACGTCGGGTCCGACGAAGCGGCCCTCGGCGCGGATCACCTTGCAGCCGAGGCCCTCGAAGCGCTCTTGCGAATCATGCGGCGCGATCGCGGCGATGACGCGCTCGACATGCGCGTGGACGCGCGCGAAGTCGATCCGAGGCTCGCCCAAGTCGATGCCGAAGCCGGCCGAGTTGCGGGCAAGTGCTGCCCTCTTCGCCGCCGCGATCAGCGACTTCGAGGGGACGCAGCCGTAATTGAGGCAGTCGCCCCCCATGCGGCCGCGCTCGACGAGGGCGACCCTGCGGCCGAGCAGAGCCGCCGCGGCAGCGACCAAGAGGCCGCCCGAGCCGCCGCCCACGACGCAAATGTCGACCTCGAGTGCCTCGCCCATGTGGCTTCCTTCCCGGCCGCTCTCTTCTCCGCCCTCAGCGCTTGCGCGCCTTGAACGCCTTGTAGGCTACCGGCGTCAAGGCGAGCACGGCGAGCCCGAGCAACGCCATCAGCACCTCGCCGTGGAAGAGGACATCGAGGTCGGGCTTGCGGCCCGCATCCAATACGCCGGCCAGGCCGCTGCCGACGAGCGCGAAGACGAAGGTCCCGGGGATGATGCCGAGGAAGGTGCCGAGGACATAGATGCCGAGCGGGACATTGAGGAAGGCCGGCACCAGATTGACGAGCCAGAAGGGAAAGAGCGGCACCAGGCGGAGCACGAGAAGATAGCTGAGCGCGTTCTCGCGGAAGCCCGCCTCCATCCTGTGCAGGAACGGTCCGGCCCTGGCCGCGAGCACCGCACCCAGCGTGGTGCGCGCGACGAGGAAGAGGAGCGTTGCCCCGAATGTGGCACCGATGACCACATAGACGGTGCCGAGATAGGGCCCGAAGAGAAAGCCGCCGAGCACGGTCGCCACCGCGCCGCCGGGAAGGGAGAAGGCCGCCATAGCCGAGTAAGCGACCATGTAGACGAGCGGGGCCAGGAGCCTGTGTGCCGCCACGAACTGCAAGAGCTCGCCGCGGTACGAGCGCAGCATGTCGAAGCTCACGTAGCGTTGCCAGCCCAGCGCGAAGAAGAGGACGAGCCCGGCGATCAGCAGGCCGAGCGGCAGCCAGCGCTTGGCTTGGAACGGGCTCTCGTTCGGGACTGGCTCGCTGCCGCTCGTGGAGTGCGTCATCGTCAATGCGGAACCGCTTTCCGGCCCCTCTACTCCGCTTTGTGCCGGGATGCTGCTAGCACCGCAGGGCGCGCGCCTGCGAATCACCTTCGCGTGAGAGGGCCGCCGGCCGCTCGCCGCCCGCTCCCGCGCGGAAAATCCCTCGGAGCGGCAATCGCTTGCGGTTGACAGCGCGCGCCTTAGCCCCTATACAGCCGGCCAATTTCGACGGAGGTTGCACGTGAAGCGAACCTATCAGCCCAGCCGTCTCGTCCGCAAGCGCCGTCACGGCTTCCGGGCGCGGATGAAGACGGTCGGCGGGCGCAACGTGATTGCCGCGCGCCGCGCCAAGGGGCGCAAGCGTCTGTCCGCCTAAGGCAATGGCTCAGTCGCTCGGGCGCTTGACACGGCGCCCGGAATTCTTGCGGGTCGCCGCCTCCCGGCAGAGATGGGTGGCGCCGGGCCTGATCCTCCAGGCCTACAAGCGCAGGCCCGCCGACCCCGCGAAGGGCCCGGCGGACGCGGTGCGGCTCGGCCTCACCGCGAGCCGCAAGGTGGGGGGTGCCGTCGAGCGCAATCGCGCGCGCCGCCGCCTGCGCGAGGCGGCCCGACTGCTCCTCCCCGCCGGTGCCGAGCCCGGCTACGACCTCGTCCTCGTCGCGCGCGCCGCGACCTTGCGAAGGCCGTTCGCAGCGCTCGTCGAGGATCTGAGGACGGCCTTAGAGCGCCTCCGCGTTGCCCGCGGGCCGGGGGGCGATGCCAAGGCGTGACGGGAGGGGGCGAAGGGTGTAAGAGTCCGCCTGCCCGTGCGCGGCTCGCCCGAGGGCCGATCACGAGCCGTGACACCGGTCGAACGCCAAACGATTGCAGCAAGCAGCTTAGAGGCTCGATGATGACGCCGATCACGCGATTGCTGTGGCTCCTCGTGCGCGGCTATCGGCTGCTGCTGAGCCCGCTTCTGCCAAGGGCCTGCCGCTACCATCCGAGTTGCTCCTGCTATGCCTTGGCGGCGCTCGAGGGTCACGGGGCCATGGGCGGCGCGCTCCTCGCGCTCAAGCGGATCGCGAGCTGTCATCCCTGGAGCAGAGGCGGATACGACCCCGTGCCCCCGCACCCGCGCGGCCGGGCCTCTTAGTCGCCGGCCCTCTCGAGCCGCCGATCGCAACTCTGCACGACGCCCGGCAGTCTGGAAGCGAATGATGATGGAACAGCGCAATCTGATCGCGGCGATCCTTCTCTCCATCGCGATCGTGCTCGGCTTCCAGTTCCTCATCGAGGCGCCGCGGCTCGAGAAGGAGCGCGCGCGCCAGCAGGCGTTGCAGCAGACGGCCGGCCAGACCGCACCGCCAGCCGCGGCCAAGGGCGCTCAACCGCAAACCCCGCCTGCGGCTGCCTCAAGCACGGTCCCCTTGGCCCCCGGTGGCGCACCCGCCGGTGCCGCCGCCCGTGGGGCGGCCGACCGGGCCCAACTTCTCGCCGAGAGTCCGCGCATCACCATCGCGACTCCGTCGCTTAAGGGCTCGATCTCGCTCAAGGGAGCCCGCATCGACGATCTCAAGCTGGTCGAGTACCACGAGACGGTCGACCCCAAGAGCCCGGAGATCGTGCTCTTGACCCCGCCGGGCCTGCCCGATGCCTATTACGCGGAGTTCGGCTGGGTCGCGAGCGGTGCGGGGGTCAAGCTGCCCGACGCCAATACCCTCTGGCAGGCCGACGGCAGCACGCTCACGCCCACGAGCCCGGTGACGCTCAGCTGGGACAACGGCCAGGGCCTCAAGTTCGTGCGCTCTTACGCGGTCGATGACGCCTACATGCTCCAGCTGACGCAGAGGGTCGAGAACACGGGCAAGGAAGCGGTGACGCTCTATCCCTATGGCCTCGTCACGCGCAGCGGCAATCCGCCGGTCTCCGGCTATTACATCCTCTTCGAGGGGCCGCTCGGCGTGTTCGACCGCACGCTCAAGGAGGTCAAGTACACAGCGCTCGCGAAGGAGCCGGAGGAGGCGACGACCACCGGCGGCTGGCTCGGCTTCACCGACAAGTACTGGCTCGTCGCCCTCATTCCCGATCAGGGAAGCGAGATCCGCGGCCGCTTCAGCGACACCGTCGCGAACGGCAGCAACAAATACCAAGCCGATTTCGTGACGACCGCGGGGCTCACCGTCGAGCCCGGCCAGACGGTCGCGTCCGCGACCCGCTTCTTCGCCGGCGCCAAGGAGATGCACCGGCTCGACAGCTACGAAGACAAGCTCGGCATCGTGCGGCTCTCCTACGCGGTCGACTGGGGCTGGTTCTTCTTCCTGACCAAGCCGATCTTCTACGTGCTCGACTACCTCAACAAGCTGGTCGGCAACTTCGGCATCGCCATCCTCCTCCTCACGGTCATCATCAAGGGCCTCTTCTTCCCGCTTGCCAACAAGTCCTACCGCGCGATGAGCAAGCTCAAGAAGCTGCAGCCCGAGATGATGAAGATCCGCGAGCGCTTCAAGGAGGACCGCGAGCGCATGAACAAGGAGATGATGGAGCTCTACAAGCGCGAGAAGGCGAACCCGGCCTCGGGCTGCCTTCCGATGGTGGTCCAGATTCCGGTGTTCTTCTCGCTCTACAAGGTGCTCTTCGTCACCATCGAGATGCGGCAGGCGCCGTTCTTCGGCTGGATCCGCGACCTCTCCGTGCCGGACCCGACGAGCGTGCTCAATCTTTTCGGCCTGGTCGCGTGGACGCCGCCCGAGTTCTTGGCCTTCCTTTCCATCGGCATCTGGCCGCTCATCATGGGGGCGACCATGTGGGCGCAGCAGAAGCTCAACCCCGCACCCCCCGATCCCGTGCAGGCCAAGATGTTCATGATCCTGCCGCTCGTCTTCACCTTCATGCTCGCGCGCTTCCCCTCGGGCCTGGTGATCTACTGGGCGTGGAACAACTGCCTCTCCATCCTGCAGCAATGGGTGATCATGCGACGCGCGGGCGTCAAGCCCTGAAGGCGGGTGCGGCTCCGGCCGAAGACGCCGCGGCGGCGCTCGAGGCCGGCCGCCGTCTCTTCGCGGCCGAGGTGCGCTTCAGCGCGGGTGCCGAGCACCTGGACGAGCTGCCGGCGCCGAGCTTGCCGGAGGTCGCCTTTGCCGGCCGCTCGAACGTCGGCAAATCGAGCCTCATCAACGCGCTCACCGGGCGCAGAAACGTGGCGCGCACCTCGCGCACACCCGGCCGCACGCGCCAGCTCAATTTCTTCGTCCTCGGCGAACGGCTCCTCCTCGTCGATCTGCCGGGCTACGGCTACGCCAAGGCGCCGAAGCGGCAGGTGGGAAGCTGGCAGCGCCTGCTCCACGCCTATTTGCGCGGCCGCCCCACGCTCGGCCGGGTAGTGCTCCTGATCGATGCCCGCCACGGCCTCAAGGAGAGCGACCGCGAGATGATGGCCGCTCTCGACGCGGCGGCGGTCGGCTTCCAGATCGTCCTCACCAAGGCCGACCAGTGCGGCGAGGAGGAGCTCGCAACGCGCGCGCGCGCGATCGCGGGCGAGCTCGCGCGCCACCCCGCCGCTCATCCCGAGATCCTGCCGACGAGTGCCAAGAGCGGACGCGGCATCGCCGAGCTGCGCGCGGCCCTCGCGATGCTGGCGAGCGCGCCATAGTTCGGTTACAGTTTCCGCCCATGGCCCAGAAGAATCACCGGTCCCGGCATCTCGAGTGGCTCGCCAAGGCCGGCATCCTCTCCGAGGCGCTGCCGTACATGCGGCGCTATGCCGGCAAGAGCTTCGTGATCAAATACGGCGGCCACGCCATGGGCGAGGAGAAGCTCGCCGAGAGCTTCGCGCACGACATCGTGCTCTTGAAGCAGATCGGCATCAATCCGATCGTGGTGCACGGCGGCGGTCCGCAGATCGGCGACATGCTGAAGCGGCTCAACATCGCGAGCTCCTTCGTCGACGGACTGCGCGTCACCGACGCGGCCACCGTCGAGGTCGTCGAGATGGTGCTCTCGGGCAAGATCAACAAGGAGATCGTGAGCGCCATCAACCGCGCGGGCGGCCGCGCCGTCGGGCTCTCGGGCAAGGACGGCAGCCTGATCACCGCGCGCAAGCTCACCCGCAGCAAGCGCGACCCCGATTCGCGCATCGAGGAGGTGCTCGACCTCGGCTTCGTGGGCGAGCCCGCGCACATCGATCCCAAGGTGCTCGAGGTCTTCAAGACCTCGGACATCATTCCGGTGATCGCACCCGTGGGTGCCGGGCCCGCGGGCGAGACCTACAACATCAATGCGGACACGGTCGCGGGCGCCATCGCCGCCGCCACGGGTGCCGCCCGGCTCTATCTCCTGACCGACGTCGCCGGCGTCCTCGACAAGGAGGGCGAGCTCGTCACCGACCTCACCGTCGCCCGCGTGCGCGAGCTCATCGCCGACGGCACCATCTCGGGCGGCATGATCCCCAAGGTCGAGACCTGTCTCGCGGCGGTCGAGGGCGGAGTCGAGGCGGCGGTGATCCTGGATGGGCGCATCCAGCACGTGCTGCTGCTCGAGGTCTTCACCACGAGCGGCATCGGCACCCTCATCGCGCGGCGCTGGCGGCGCAAGCCCGCCGCGTCGTGACGGCTGCCGCGGCGCGCTGCTGAGCGGCCGCTCCTTGCTGCTCCCGCTTTTGGCCGTCGATCTGCTCGCAACCCTCGAGTCCGGGGCCGAATTTCGCAGGAGTGACGCAGGCGGTCGCGAAAGCGCGTGAGATGGTCTGAACCATGAAGGAGCGCGGCGACAACGATGGGGCAGACGCTTGGCCGCCCTGATTGCCTATCCGGCGGGGTCGCTTTCCGACAGGTGGGGAAGAAAAAATATCCTGGCGGGCCGCAAAACCCTCCTCGAGGAAGCTTGCGGCTCACCTCCACATTGGTGGACATGTCCGGCGGGATCGTAAGGACGCATTCGTCATGATGTTGGCGCCCGTTCTCACTCCGCATGGCGTGCTCACCCTCAGGCCAACCGGGGAGGCGCTGGTGTTGGACCCCGAGCATGGCTCGCGGGTGGAAAAGGCGTTTGTACGGGGGGCCGGGCATGGGCTTTTGTGGCTCGGCGCCAACGAAGTCGGGACGGCTCTGCCTCCGGTGCTGTCGTATTGGCGGGAGCTTGGGACGCGATACGTGACTGCATTGTGCGCTCTTCCCGGGATCGGCGAGGGCCGCAGCAAGCCCCGCGTGCGCGTACCGACGGACGGTGAGCTGGACAAGATGGCCGCGGCCGTCCCACCCATGGCCGGCGCGGAATACCTGACGACGGCTGTCTTGGCCGATCTTTGGCGCGGCATGGATGCGGCCTGCGATGCCGAGCTGGCCGACGCCAAGCTCTCCGTGCGGGAGTTCCTCAAGAGCCGTCATCCAGCCTGGAACCTGGTTGGACGCGTGCACTTCAACCTTGCCGAGAACAGGAAGGACGAGGACGCCCCGTTCGCGTTTCTTGCGACCTACACGACACGACTCTCGGCTGAGGCCAAGGCCCAGCATCTGCCTCTCGGCAAGGCCTTGCAGGAGTATGCCGGTGCGAGGAACCGCGAGCGGCTGCTGTCGCTGCTGATGCCTGTCCAGCGCGCTGCCGAGCATTGCCCTTGGCTGAAAGTCATGGTCGATGCGGGCGAGGTCTTTCACCCGCTGCGCTGGAGCCCGCAACAGGCGCTGCGATTCCTGAAGGACGTTCCCGCGCTCGAAAGCGCCGGGGTGGTCGTGCGGATGCCGGCGAGCTGGCGCATGAACCGCCCCGCACGCCCGCTGGTGAAGGCAACGGTCGGCGGCAAGGCGCCGTCACATCTGGGGATGGATTCGTTGCTCGATTTCCGGATGGAGGTGACGCTCGACGGCGAAAGCCTTTCGGCGGCCGAGATCAGGCAACTCCTGGCACAATCCGAAGGGTTGGCCTTCATCCGCGGCAAATGGGCCGAGATCGATCATGAACGGCTGAGCCGCACACTCGAGCAATTCGAGGCCATCGAGCAGCGCGCGGCCACCGATGGTCTGTCGTTCGGTGAGGCGATGCGCATGCTGGCGGGGGCCGGCGTTGCCGGGGATGGCGCTGCCGGACAAGCGGATATTGACTGGAGCCAGACCGTGGCCGGTCCCTGGCTGGCGGAGACGCTGGCGGCCTTGCGTCGCCCCGAGGGGATCTCGCGTATCGATCCCGCTAGATTCCTTCAGGGCACATTGCGGCCCTATCAGCAGGCTGGCGTGCAATGGCTTTATTTGCTCACCCAACTCAGGCTTGGGGCCTGCCTTGCCGACGACATGGGGCTCGGCAAGACCATTCAGGTCTTGTCGCTGCTGCTGGTGCTGAAGAACGAGGTAGGGGACAGGCGGAAACCGTGCCTTCTCGTGGCCCCGGCCTCGCTGCTCGCCAACTGGGCCGCGGAGATTGCCCGATTTGCGCCGAGCCTCAAAACGGTCGTGGTCCATCCATCGGCCGCGCCGGCCGAGAAACTGAAGGCGGACGACGCGGACAATCTGGCAGATGTCGACCTGGCCATCACGAGCTATGGTTTTCTGGCGCGCGCGCCGTGGCTAGGTGCCACGCCGTGGCGGCTGGTCGTGCTTGACGAGGCGCAGGCCATCAAGAATGCAGCCGCCAAGCAGACCAAAACGGTCAAGCAGCTCCGGGCCGATACGCGCATTGCCCTGACCGGCACGCCCATTGAGAACCGGCTTGGCGACCTGTGGTCGATCTTCGACTTCATCAATCCCGGACTGTTGGGATCGTCGACGCAGTTCTCGTCCTTCGTCAAACACCTCGCCGACCGGCCTCACAACCCGTTCGGTCCGCTGCGCGACCTGGCGCGCCCCTACATCCTGCGGCGTCTCAAGACCGACAAGAGCATCATTGCCGACTTGCCCGACAAGACCGAGG
>DATEQI010000553.1:0-18240 GCA_035272805.1 Alphaproteobacteria bacterium
TCGAGCATTTCGCGCCGCACCGGCGATTTCGGCCCGTAGGTGTATTGGATGAAGGCGCCCGTGTCGTCGAGGAGCGCATGCGCCTCGGCCAGCACGGCCCGTTGCTGGCGCTCCCCCATGGCGAGGAAGGGCAGGCTCGAGACCACGGCGGCGACACGGTCGATGCCGCGCTCGGCCAGGCGCGCGCGCAGGTTGGCGGCATCATCGCGGAGGACCAGCAGGTTCGGAAAGCGCTCTTGCAGCAGGCGATGCAGCACCCCATCGCGCTCGATCACGATGAGCCGCTCGGGGGCCAGGCCCGTCCCCAGCAACGCCACGGTGATGGCGCCGGTCCCGGCACCGAGCTCGACCACGATCCCGAGCCGGCGGGGATCGATCTGACGCGCCATGAGCCTGGCAAGTGCCGCCCCGCTCGGGACGATCGATGCCGTGCTGCGGGGATTGCGCAACCAGCGAGCAAAGAAAACCCCGTCGGTCTTGTCGAGCAGCTTTGCCATCGCTTGGTTCCGCTGGAGACTTGAGCTTGCGCCCGCTTGGCGGCACGGCGGCCGGGGCGGCATCGCGGCTCGAAACTACCGCATCGGCCGTCGTGATTCGAGTTCGATCGTGCGCCGCGTCGCCCGCCCGCCCCGGGACTTACCCCTTATGCCTTGCGCTCCCACTTGCCGCGTGCGTCCTGTTGCCAGTAGGCGACCTCGTGGCCGGCCTCCTTATAGGCCTTCCAGCGCAGGCGGGCCGCGCCCACGGCAGCAGGATCGTTGCCATCGAGGAGCTCGAGGCAGCGCTCGAACTCGCCCACATGCGACGAGCGCGCGCCGTCCGCCAGCACCAGGATCTGCGCTCCGTTCGGGTTCTCGTCCGCTTGCGTGAGCCAAACGGGCTGCTCCGAGGCAAAGCCGTCGCGCGCGCTGCCGTGCGGCAGGAAGCTGCGCTCGTCGTAGGTCCAGAGCAGATTGTCGATGGCCTCGACGCGCTCCTCGGAGCCGAGCATCACGACCGCACGCTTGCCAACCGCGAGCGCCTTCTCGAGCAGTGCCGGCAGCGCCGCCTCGAGGGTCTGCCGCTGCAGGTGATAGAACCAGATCTCGCTCACGGCACGCGACTCCCGGCCTCAGTCTGAGTGCTTCGCCCCTCCGGCACGGGCGTTCAGCGGCCCTCGTAATAGTCCGCGACGAGGCGCTCGAGGAGACGCACGCCGAAGGCCGTGCCGCCCTTGGGCACCGTGGGCTTGTCCTTCGACGACCAAGTGACGCCCGCGATGTCGAGGTGCGCCCACGGCACCTCCTTGACGAAGCGCTGAAGGAACTGCGCGGCCGTGATGCTGCCGGCCGCTCGATTGCCCACGTTTTTCATGTCGGCGGCGTCGGATTTGAGCGCCTTGTCGTACTCCTCGCTCATGGGCAGTCGCCAAAGCGGCTCTCCCACCACCTTGCCCGCCCTGGCGAGGCGCCGGGCGAGCTCGTCGTTGTTCGAGAAGAGGCCGGCATGTTCGTGGCCGAGCGCGATGATGACGGCGCCGGTGAGCGTCGCCAGGTCGATCATGAAGCGCGGCTTGAAACGCTGCTCGGTGTACCACAACGCATCCGCCAGCACGAGCCGGCCTTCCGCGTCGGTATTGATCACCTCGATGGTCTGGCCGGAGAGCGACTTGACGATGTCGCCGGGACGCTGGGCCGTGCCCGAGGGCATGTTCTCGACGAGGCCGGCGACGCCGACCGCATTGACCCGCGCCTTGCGGCCGGCGAGCGCCTGCATGAGCCCGATCACGACGCCCGCACCACCCATGTCCCACTTCATGTCCTCCATGTTTGCGGCGGGCTTGAGCGAGATGCCGCCGGTGTCGAAGGTGACGCCCTTGCCGACGAAGGCAAGCGGCCGCGCGTCCTTGCCGCGGGCAGCGCCCTTCCACTGCATGATCAGGAGGCGCGGCGGCCGGGCGCTGCCCTGACCCACGCCGAGCAAGGCGCCCATGCCGAGCTTGGCCATCGCCTTCTCGTCGAGCACCTCGACCTCGACCCCCAGCTTGGCAAGGGTCTTCGCCGCCGCCGCGAGGCTCTCCGGATAGATGACATTGGCCGGCTCGGAGACGAGATCGCGCGTGAAGAATACGCCGTCTGCGATGCGCGCGAGCGGCTCGAAGGCCTTGCGCGCCCTGGCGGCGGCCGGCACGGCGAGGTTGAGCGTCTTCAGGCTCGGCTTGTCCTCCGGCTTCTCCTTGGTGAGATATTTGTCGAAACGATAGGAGCGCAGCCGGGCGCCGAAGGCGAGGTTGGCGGCAATATCGTGGGGGGCGAGCTTGGCGCCCTTGATCTTGTCGACGAGGACCGCGGCCTCGGTCTCCCCGCTGCCCGCAAGGTGCGCCTGGATGCGTCCGCCCACGGCCTCCGCGACCGCCGCATCGAGCTTCCTGGCCTCGCCGAGCCCGGCCATCACCACGCGGGAGAGCGCCAAGCCCGCGGGCGCGATCAGCTCCGCGAGCTGGTCCTTCCTGCCCTTGAACTTGCCGCTCGCGAGCGCGCGCGCGAGCGCCCCTCCCGTCAACTTGTCGAGCTCGGCGGCACTCGGCGTCAGCTTGCCCTCCGCAAGCACGCCCACCACCACCGCGCCCTTCTTGGGCAGCTTGCGCTCGCCGAATTGGATGTCCATGAAGGCCTCGCAAATATCATTTGAGACGGAGGTCGCCCGCGAGCGAGAGCCGCAGCAAGCGGGCTTGCGGCGCAGCCGTAGCACCCCACGACTTTAGCGCAACGCACGACAAAGTGAAGCGCGCTCTCAGAGCGAGCATCGCCCCTGGGCGGGATGGAGCGATCCTTATTGAGAATTGCCCATCAGCACCTTGACGGGGACCGAGAAGGTCAGGCCGACGAGCTCGGTTCCCGGGTTGACGGTCTGGCCGAGCACCTTGCCGTTCGACATATGGTGGAAGGCGACGCCTAAGCGCATGTCGTCATCGAAGCGATACTGGAAGTCGAAGCCGGAGCGGCCCAGGATCGGCGGGTGGCCGAGGTTCTTGCCGTTTCCTGCATCGTATCCCACCACCGCGAAGCTCGGCGTGATCATGAAGTGCCGGCCCCAATAAGTATCGAGGCGGATTCCCGCGTAGCCGTAAAAGCTCTCGTTCGTGGTCAGCCCGCCGCCGACGAAGGGCTTCACCTTCCAGAGGAAATAGCCGGAGCGGTATTCCAGGCCGAGCTCCTCCGACTGCTTGACCTGGCGCACCGCATCGAAGCGCCCGCCTTCGATGGAGACGAAGTCGGACTCGTTCTCCGTGGGCGTATCCACGAACAGCGACTCGATCACGAGCACCCCACTCGCGATCGCGATGGCGTTGACAACGTCATCGGCGTACGCGGGCCTGGCACCCGCGCCGACGGCAAGACATGCCGCGACACCGCATATGGCGATCGGACGACGAAAGATCACGCGCCGCTCCCCTTTGTTGTTGCCGGCCGCAAAGGCCGCCCATCATAGCCAAGATTGCCTCACGAGCAATCCTTTTGATTTCGCAGCATTTTCGCGGCCCTTGAGTGCGCGGGCGCGGCTTGCTATGACGCGCTTCTGTGTCCGTCGATCCCGCCAAGGCGAGTGCGTGCGATTTGTGCCGATCCCTAACCAGCGCCGCCCTGAAGCCGCCTCTTCTTCTCCTCGTCATCGGCGTGGCTGCGGCGCTCACGGTGTGGGGCGGGATCGACAAGGGGTTCTCGGCCCTCTTCTACGAGCCGGGGCGGGGCTTTCCCGCCTGGCATAGCCCGCTCGCCGCGACCTTGCGCCTGAGCACGCGCGGTTCCGCCTTCGGCGTCGGAATTTTTCTTCTCTTCGCCCTCCTCTGGCGCGTCATTCTGGGCCGGCCGCTCTTCGGTCTCGGGCGCGCCGCCGTCGTCTATCTCATGGCCGTCTTCCTGCTTGGGCCAGCGCTCATCGTGAACGGAGTCCTCAAGGAGGAATGGGGCCGCGCGCGGCCGTCCCAAATCGTCGAGTTCGGTGGCGACAAGCACTACACTCCGCCCCTGATCGTCGCCGACGAATGCTCGCGCAATTGCTCCTTCGTCTCCGGCGAGGCCTCGCTCGGCTTCGCCTTTGTCGCCTTCGGCTTCGCCGCCTTAACCCCGCGGCGCCGACGCCTCGGGATTGCGGCCGGCTTGACGCTCGGCAGCGCCTTCGGCCTTCTGCGCATCGCGCAAGGCGGGCATTTCCTCTCCGACGTCTACTTCGCCGGCGTGCTCATGGTCGCCTTGGCCTGGCTGCTGCATGAGCTCTTGATCGAGCGCCGCTGGCTCGACCGGCTCGGGCTCTGGCCGGCGGAGGGGGACGCCACCCGGTGATGCGCGTGCGCGACTGCCTATTGCTTCTCGGGCTTTGCCTCGCAGTCTTCCTGCCGGGATTGGCCGCAGTGCCGCCGCTCGACCGCGACGAGCCGCGCTTCGCCCAGGCCTCACGCCAGATGCTCGAGAGCGGCGACTTCGTCAACATTCGTTTCCAGAACGAGGCGCGCCTCAAGAAGCCCGTCGGCATCTACTGGCTTCAATCGGCGAGTGTTGCGATCTTCTCGGATGCCGCCGAATCCGCCATATGGCCATATCGCCTGCCCTCCATGCTCGGCGCCACGCTTGCCGTGTTGCTGACGGCGGCCTTGGGCGCGCGGCTCTTCGGCGCCGCCGTCGGCTTGACGGCCGCGGTCATGATGGCGACGAGCCTCCTCCTCGGCGTCGAGGCGCGGCTCGCCAAGACCGATGCGGTCCAACTCGCCTCCATTTGCGCGGCACAGCTCGCGCTTGCCAACGCATATCTCGCGCGCGAGCACAAAACTGCCCTGCACCACGCCTGGCCGATCCTGTTCTGGCTCTCGATCGGCCTCGGCATCCTGATCAAGGGTCCGGTCATCCTGATGGTTTGCGGTTTCACCGCGGCGGCACTCTCGCTCGCGGAGCACCGCTGGCGCTGGCTCTTGGCGCTCAAGCCCTGGCCCTATGCGGCACTCAGCGTCCTCGTCGTGCTGCCCTGGGGCATTGCCATCATGCTCGAGACCAAAGGCGCCTTCCTCTCGGAATCGGTCGGCCACGATCTGATCGGCAAAGTCGCGAGCGTCCAGGAGGCCCATGGCGCGCCGCCGGGCTTCTTCCTCGTCACCTTCCTTGGCACCTTCTGGCCCTTCTCGCTGCTCGCGGGCCTCGCGGTGCCCTGGGTGTGGCGCCATCGCGGCGAAGGGGTAGTGCGCTTCTGCCTGGCCTGGCTCGTGCCGAGCTGGCTCGTCTTCGAGCTTGTGCCGACCAAGCTGCCGCACTATACGCTCCCCCTCTTTCCTGCCGTCGCATGTCTCGCCGCGCGCGCCGCTCTCGAGCCCTACGCGCACCCGGCGACGCGAAGCGGACGCATGCTCGAATGGGGGTTAATCATCGCCTGGCTCCTCGTGACGCTGGCGCTCTGTGCCGCGCTGCCGCTCCTCCCGGCCATCCTCGAGCATCGCACGGACGTGCTTGCCCTCCTCCTGGGCGTTGCCGCCTTGCTGCTGATCCACGCCGCCTTTCGCGGCTACCGTGCCGGGCGAAAGCGGCAGGCGCTCGTCAGCGTGATCGCCGCCTGCGTCGTTCTCTATGGCACGAGCTATGACCGGGTCATGCCGCAGCTCGATCGGCTCTGGATCAGCACCCGCGTCGCTCAGGCCGTCGCGCGCGCCAAGCCCTGTGCGCAAGCGGTCGTGACCTCCGCAGGCTTCAGCGAGCCAAGCCTCGTCTTTTTGCTGGGCAGCCGTACCCGCTTCGGCGACGGCACGGCGGCAGCGGAGGCGCTCCTCGGCGACGCCTGCGCCTTGGCGCTCGTCAATGAGCCCGATCTCAAGGCGTTCAGCGTGCGCCTCGCGCGCGCGGGCAAAGCGGCCGAGCCTCTCGCCAAGATCGACGGCATCAACATCGCGCGCGGCCGCTCCGTCGCCTTGACGCTTTTCGGCGCGCCCGGCCCTGCGGGGCGCTCATGAGAACCTCGGGGCGGATTGCGCCCTGCATGCGCTGGCTCGCGGCCGGCCTCGCCGCCGCCCTCCTCGCGGCACTCTCGGTCGCCTATCTCGACCGCCCGAGCGCTTATTGGGCGAGCGCGCTGGCACCCGCGGTCGTGGCATTCTGCGAGAGGCTCACCGCACTCGGCGATTCGGCCTGGTATCTCGTGCCGCTGGCGATCGCCATCCCGGTGCTTCATGTCGCGAGCAGCCGCAGTGCCGATCCCGCGCGGGCGGCGCGGCTCAATTGGCTCCTCTGGGCGGCGCTGTTCCTCTTCGTCGCGATCGCCGGCTCCGGTCTCTTGACCGACCTTCTCAAGATCCTGTTCGGCCGGGCGCGGCCCGCGCTCTTGCTGCGCGAGGGGGATTTCGGCTGGCATCCGCTTGGGCTTAAGGCAAAGCTGCAATCGTTCCCCTCAGGTCATGCCAACACCGTTACGACCGTGGCATTGGCGCTCGGCATGCTGGCGCCGCGCTTGAGGAAGGCTCTCGCGGCCTTGGCAGCGCTCGTCCTCCTCTCGCGCATCGCGGTCGGCGAGCATTACCCGAGCGATCTCATCGCGGGTGCGGCGGTCGCATTCGCGACCACCTTCCCGTTGCGCGCGGCCTTTGCCCGCCATGGCCGCGTCTTCCGCAGGACGGAGGGCGGAGAATTCATCCCGGGCGGAACCGCCGATTGACGACCGCGTCGCACCTCGCTCTATCCAAAGGACGGGAGAACGGGCTATAACACCGCGGATGAAGAGCCGCGATTGCGACATTCCGAGGGAGCACAGAGAGGCCAAGCCGTCGCGCGTCCAGTGCGCGGCTTTCGCCCAGCCGCTCGTCGCGGGATGCTCCGCATCGGCACCCGCAGCGCGGCCCCTCAGCGCGCCGCTGCAGCACCGGGCAGCAGCGCTCGGCGCCCTCGGAGCGCCCTGAGCACGGAGGCCGACCCCGAGATGCGCACCTCGCCCACCCTCTTCATCTACATCGCGCGCCAGTTCCTGATTTCGTTCGCCAGCATCCTGCTGGCATTCCTCAGCGTCGCCTTCCTCTTCGACGTAGTCGAAATGCTGCGCCGCTCGCAGTCGAAGGAGGGAACCCCTTTCGCGATCGTGTTGAGCATGTCCTTCTTCAAGCTGCCGCACCTGGCCGAGCAGGTCGTTCCCTTCGCCATCCTTTTCGGCGGCATGCTCACCTTCTGGCGGCTGACGCGCAGCCAGGAGCTCGTCGTGGTGCGCGCGATCGGTGTCTCGGTCTGGCAGTTCACGGCACCCGCCGTGTTTCTCGCCTTTGCCATCGGCGTCGTCAAGATCACCATGCTCAATCCGGTTGCGGCGGCGATGCTGTTCCATTTCGAGGAGCTCGAGAACAAGTACCTCAAGGGCAAGACGAACCTGCTTGCGGTCTCCGAGACGGGGTTGTGGCTGCGCCAGGTGGACGGCGGGAACGAATCGGTGGTGCATGCGCTCCAAGTCTCTCCCAGGGACTTCGAGCTGAGCGACGTCATCATCTTCATGTTCAAGGACAGCGACCGCTTCGCCGGCCGCATCGATGCGGAGACGGCGAAGCTCGATAGCGGATACTGGGACATCCACAATGCCTGGATCACGACGCCGGACCATGCTGCCGAGTTCGCCAAGGATTACCGGCTGAAGACCAACCTCACGATCGAGCAGATTCAGGACAGCTTCGCATCGCCCGAATCCATCTCCTTCTGGGAACTGCCGCAGTTCATCGAGCTCCTGCAGCACGCGGGCTTCTCGGCGCTGAGACACCGGCTCTACTGGAACTCCCTTCTCTCGGACCCGCTGCTCCTCTGTGCCATGGTGCTGATCGCGGCGACGTTCTCCTTGCGCCACCAACGGCGCGGCGGCACCGTGATCATCATCGCGCTCGGCGTGTTCACGGGCTTCTTCGTCTACTTCATCTCCGACGTTGTGTTCGCACTTGGTCTGACCGCGTCAATTCCCATCTTTCTCGCGGCCTGGAGCCCTGCGGGGGCCAGCATGCTGTTCGGCCTCGCCATGCTGTTCCATCTCGAGGACGGATAGGCGGGCCGTGCGCTGGTTCCTCCTTGCCGCCCTCGCCTTTCCGCTCGTCGCCGCCCTGGAACGGCCCGCGCGGGCGGTCGAGCAAAGACCGCCGGCGACGACGCCGGCGTTGCTCTCCGCCGATCGCGTATCCTACGATGACCAGCTCGGGCTCATCGTCGCAAGCGGCCATGTCGAGATTTCGCAAAGCGATCGCGTCCTCCTCGCGGACACGGTCACTTACAACCAGCATACCGACGTGGTGACCGCGTCCGGCAACGTCAGCCTGCTCGAGCCGAACGGCGAGGTGATCTTCGCCAACTACTTCGAGCTCACGCAGGGACTGAAGGAGGGCGTGGCCCAGAACTTCCGCCTTCTGATGACGGATAAATCGCGCTTCGCCGCCGCCGGCGCCCGGCGCGAGGGAGGCGTCCTTACCGAGATGGTGAACGGCGTCTTCTCGCCCTGCAATCTTTGCAAGGACGACCCCGAGCGGCCGCCCCTCTGGCAGATCAAGGCGGCGCGCATCATCCACTACGAAGACACGCACGACATCGTCGACGAGGATGCCGTCCTGGAAATGTGGGGTATCCCGGTCGCCTATACGCCCTATTTCTCCTATCCGGACCCGACGGTGAAGCGCCGCAGCGGCTTCCTTCCCGCGACCTACGGCGACAACACCTATCTCGGCTATCTCGTCAAATTGCCCTACTTTTGGGCGATCGACGACGACAAGGACCTGACCATCGACCCCGTCTTGATGACGAAGACAAATCCGGTCATGAACGGCCAGTATCGCGAACGCTGGGGCAACGCGCAGATCGACCTCCAGGGCAGCTTGACCGACGCGGAGGCCTTCAACGAGCTCGGCACGCCCAAGCCGGGCACCCAGCTGCGCGGAAACTTCAAGGGCACGGGCACCTTGAATATCAATGAAGATTGGCGCACCGGGTTCGCCGCGGAGCGTGAGACCGACATTTACTATCTCAGCCGCTACAAGATCATCTACAACCAACCGACCACGCTGACCTCGAACGCCTTCCTCGAGGGCTATTACGGCATGAGCTACAACGCGCTCAACGCCTACACCTTCCAGGACACGCGCCTGCAGGTCAATCTGCGGGATCTTCCGATCGTCGCCCCCATCTACCAGGTCAACTATCGCGGCGAGCCCGGCGACTACGGCCAGTACTGGACCGTCGATGCCAATGCGATGAACCTCTTCCGCCCGAGCGGAGTCTACACTCGACGCATTTCGCAGCGCACGGCCTGGGAAGTGCCATACACGTCCAGCATCGGCGACAAGTATTCGCTCGCCTTCAGCCTGCAAAGCGACGGCTATGACACCAACAGCAACCTGGACCCCAATGCGCCCGTGGCGGTCGGATCGCGCACGGCAGCACGGCTCCTGCCCCAGGCCAAGCTCGACTGGCGCTATCCCTGGGCGCGCTCAGACGGGGACATACAGGAAGTGATCGAGCCGCACTTCGCCCTCATCGCCGGCACGCAGGGGCGCAACCGCGGCATCCCGAACGAGGACAGCACGGACTTCGAGTTCGACGAGCAGAATCTCTTCAATTTCAATCCGTTCCCGGGCGTCGACCGCGTCGACGGCGGCGAGCGCGCGGTCTACGGCGTGAGCGTCGGCGCCTACGGCAACAAGGGCGGCAGTACCTCGCTCTTTCTCGGACAGATGTATCAGCTGCACAGGGACCGGGACGCCTTTACCGGGGGCACCGGACTCGAGCAAAACCTCTCGGACGTCGTCGGGCGCCTCCAGATCAAGCCCATGACGTTCCTCAACTTCGATTATCGCTTCGAGCTTCAGGACAACAATCTCAAGCCGCAACGCTCCGAGATCACCCTGAACGGCGGAACGCCCCCGCTGGGTGGCGGGCTCACCTTTATCGATCTCACCCAGCAGGTACCCGGAGAAGGGCTGACCAAGGTCGAGCAATTCGGCCCGAACGTAACCTCGAATTTCATCGACCATTGGACCGTGTCGGCTTATATCCTGCGCGATCTCGTCTTCGGTCAATTTCGCAACTACGGCTTGACTCTCACCTATAGGGACGAGTGCCTCACCGTCACGGGCGCGCTGACCCGCAACTATACCTACACCATCCAAACCCCGCCGAGCAGTACCTTCCTCGTCACAGTCATCTTCAAGGATCTGGGCGATATCGCCTTCGGCGGCACCAGCACACCATGATCGCGAGTATTCGGCATGCCTGCGGGACGACGGCGCCGGAATGCCAAGTCTCAGTTCGCCCCATTCGGCTGAGCGCCGCCGTTTGCGCCCGCGCCCGGGGTCGGCTATAAAGGCCGTGGGCGCGCGTGGGTGCGCTCCTTTGCGAGTTAAGCGGACGTGAAAGCGTTATTTCTTGCCATCCTGACACTTGCGGCGGTCTGTTGCGGCGGCCCGGCGGAGGCCCAGCAGGACCTGCAGCGCATCGCGGCGGTGGTGAACGATCAGGTCGTTTCCATGTTCGACCTGGCCGGACGCATCCGCCTCACCATCGTCTCCTCCGGGCTCGAGGATTCGCCCGAAATCCGCACACGCCTCGCCCCGCAGATTCTGCGCACGCTGATCGACGAGGCGCTGGAGGTGCAGGAGGCGAAGCGCCTGAATATCACGGTCAACAGCGCCGAGATCGAGCAGGCGATGGCGCGCATCGCCAAGCAAAACGACATGACGGACACGCAGTTCTCGAATTTCCTCAAGCAGTCGGGAATCCCGCTGTCGACTCTCGTCGCGCAGATCCGCGCGGGCCTCTCCTGGAGCAAGATCGTCGCGCAGAAGATCCGTCCGTCGATCGAGATCGGCGACGACCAGATTCAGGAATATCTCGACCGGCTCAAGGCGAGCAAGGACAAGCCCGAGTACCGGCTCCAGGAAATCTTTCTCGCCGTCGACACGCCGCAGCAGGAGGAGGACGTGCGGCACACCGCCGAGAGGCTTTCGGAGCAGATCAAACGCGGCGCCAACTTCACCGCCGTCGCCCGCCAATTTTCGCAGAGCGCCACCGCCGCGGTCGGCGGCGACCTGGGGTGGGTGGAAGAAGGGGCGCTCGAGCCCGAAATCCAGAGAGCCGTCGACCAGCTCAAGGTCGGCGATATCTCAGCACCGATCCGCACGGTCGCGGGCTTTCATCTGATCCTGCTGCGCGAGAAGCGCCAGAGCGGGGCGGCGGCAGCGGACACCAGCACGCTCAAGATCGAGCATCTCTTCATCCCCGGCCCGCCCAATGCCAAGCCCGAGGACTTGACGGCGCTCCGCTCGCTTGCCCAGACGGTGTCGGACAATGCCGCGAACTGCCCCGACTTCGCCGCGTTGCGCAAGCAGCTTCCGGACGCGAAGACCGTGGTTCCCGACACCGTTACGATCAACGATTTGGCGCCGGCGATACGCGCGGTCGCGAGCAAGCTCGCGGTCGGCAAGGCGAGCGAACCGATCACGCTCAATAATGGCGTCTTTGTCATGATGATCTGCTCCCGCGAGGGCCCCAGCGAAGGCGGACTGCCGAGTGCTGAAGACGTGCGCAATCGTCTCGGACAGGAGAAGCTCGACCTGCTCACGCGGCGCTACCTTCGCGACATGCGCACGTCCGCCTTCATCGACCTCCGCTCATGAGCAAGCCCTCGGCCGCGGCGCCGTTGGCCCTCACCATGGGCGAGCCGGCCGGTATCGGCGGCGAGCTCGCGCTCAAGGCCTGGCTGGGGCGCACGGAAGCGGCGTTGCCGCCCTTCTTCGTGATCGACGATCCGGATCGTCTCGCGCTGCTTGCACGGGGCCTGGGGCTCCGCGCGGCGATCGAGAGGATCGAAGATCCCGAGGAGGTGCCGAGCCTATTCGCGGGAGCGCTCCCCGTGCTTTGCGAGCGGCTCCCGCGAGCCGTGCGAGCGGGCAGGCCCGATCCCGCGAACGGCCCCGCCGTCATCGCGTCGATCCGACGGGCGGTCGCTCTCGCGCTCGCGGGGCGCGCAAGTGCCGTGGTCACCAGCCCCATCCACAAGAAAAGCCTCTATGACGCCGGCTTCAGCTATCCGGGGCACACCGAGTTCCTGGCCGCCCTCGTCGAGGGTGCTCCCGCGCCGGTGATGATGCTCGTAATACCCGGCTTGCGCGTCGTTCCCGTCACCATCCATTTGCCGCTCGCCAAAGCGCTTCAATCGCTCGATGCGGATGCGATCGTCCACTGCGGCAAGGTCGCCGCAGAGGCCCTCACGACGAGCTTCGGCGTGGCCGAGCCTACGCTTGCGGTCGCGGGCCTCAATCCGCATGCGGGCGAGGCGGGCGGGCTCGGCCGCGAGGAGATCGAGACAATCGCCCCTGCGGTAGAAGAGCTGCGCGCGGCCGGGATCCAGACGCTTGGGCCGCTGCCGGCCGATACGCTCTTCCATCCGCGCGCGCGTGCGCGCTACGACGCCGTGCTCTGCATGTACCACGATCAGGCGCTGATCCCGCTCAAGACCATCGATTTCGAGCACGGGGTGAACGTGACCCTAGGCCTCCCCTTCGTGCGCACCTCGCCCGACCATGGCACCGCCTTCGATATCGCCGGAAAGGGTATGGCGAGCCCGGCGAGCTTGATCGCGGCGCTCAAGCTTGCCCGCGAGATCGCGGCGCTGCGCTTGCGCGGCAACGCGGTCGGCGCCAAGCGGGTCCTTGCCTGAGCGGCACCCCGGCCTTGCCCCGCTGCGCGAGGTGATCGCGCGCCACGGCTTGCAGGCGCGGCGCTCGCTCGGCCAGCATTTTCTCCTCGATCTCAACCTCACGCGCCGCATCGCGCGTGCGGCGGCACCGCTTAGCGAGGGCACCACCATCGAGATCGGCCCGGGGCCCGGCGGGCTCACGCGCGCCCTCCTCGAGCTCGGCGCCAGGCGAGTCATCGCCATCGAGCGCGATGGGCGTGCCGTCGCCGCCCTTGCCGAGCTGGTCGAGGCCTACCCGGACCGTCTCGAGATCGTCGAGGGCGACGCGCTCGCAGTCGATGCGGCCAGGCTTGGCAGCCCGCCGCGCCGCATCGTCGCCAACCTCCCCTACAACATCGCGACGGCACTGCTTTTGCGGTGGCTGGAGCGCATCGAGGCGTTCGAGAGCCTGACCCTCATGTTCCAGCGCGAAGTGGCCGAGCGCCTCGTCGCACGTCCGCGCGGCAAGGACTATGGGCGGCTCAGCATCATCACCCAGTGGCGCGCGGAGGTGGAGCTGCTGTTCAACATCGCGAAGGAAGCCTTCGTCCCGCCGCCGAAGGTCGTCTCGACGGTGGTGCGCCTCAAGGCCCGCGCGGCACCGCTTGCCGAGGCCGAGCGCGGCGCGCTCGAGGCCGTGACCGCGGCCGCCTTCGGCCAGCGCCGCAAGATGCTGCGCAGCAGTCTCAAGGCCTTGGGCGTTGATACGGCAACCCTGCTCGAAAAAGCCGGTATCGCGCCGAGCGCCCGCGCCGAGGAGATCGACATCGCGGGGTTCTGCGCGCTCGCACGGGCGTACCGGGAGCTCAAGGGCGAAGGAGCCTGAGCCGCGCGCCGGCGCTATTGCCCTTGCCGCAGCCGCTTCACGAAGTCGACGAGGCCGGTCTGGCGCTCGCGCCGCAGCCGCTCGGCCAGGAGGATGGCTCGCACCTTGGCGACGCTCTCCTCGACCTCGACGTTGACCACGATGTAGTCGTACTCGGGCCAGTGGCTCATCTCGTCGGCGGCCTTGGCCATGCGCGAGGCCACCACCTCGCCGCTGTCCTGCGCACGGCTCTTGAGCCGGCGCTCGAGCTCGGCGGTCGTCGGCGGCAGGATGAACACAGCTACGAGATCGCTGCGGGCACTCTGGGCGAGCTGCTGGGTGCCCTGCCAGTCGATGTCGAAGAGCACGTCGCCTCCCGCCGCGAGCGCCGCCTCCACCGGTTTCTTCGGCGTGCCATAATAGTGACCGAACACCTTGGCGTGCTCAAGGAGCTCGCCGCGGTTCACCATTTCACCGAAGTCGTTCGCCTCGACGAAGCGATAGTCGACACCCTGGACCTCGCCGCGCCGCCGCGGGCGCGTGGTCACGGAGACCGACATCTTCAGGTTCGGCTCGCACGCGAGCAGCTTGCGCGAGATCGTCGTCTTGCCCGCACCCGAGGGGGAGGACAGCACCAGCATGAGGCCTCGGCGCTTGATTTCCTGATCCGGCATGGCAGCTCATTCGATGTTCTGGACCTGCTCTCTCAATTGCTCGATGACCGCCTTGAGCTCGAGCCCGAGCCGCGTGAGCGCCACGTCCGCCGCCTTCGAGCAGAGCGTGTTGGCCTCGCGGTTGAACTCCTGGCAGAGGAAATCGAGGCGGCGGCCGACCGGATCCGCCGAAGCGAGCAATTCGCGCGCGGCGACGATATGGGCCTTCAGGCGGTCGAGCTCCTCGCGCACGTCGGCCTTGGCGGCGATGAGTGCCGCCTCCTGGGCGAGGCGCTCTTCGGAGAGCTGCGGCTCCGCGGCGAGCAGGGTCGCCACCTGCTCCTTGATGCGCGCGGCAACCGCCGGCGGGCTCAGCGCCGCGAGCGCCTCGGCGTCGGAGGTCAGCCGCGCGATCTGCTCGAGCTGCGCCGCGAGCGACTTTGCCAGTTGGCCGCCCTCGGCCGCCCGCGCCGCGGCGAGTGCCGCGAGCGCCGTCTCGAAGCTCGCCATGATCTTGGCGCCGCGCTCCTCTGCCGCTTCCTCGCCTTCCGATTCCTCGACCTGCTCGACCACGCCGCGCACGGTCAGAAGCGTGTCGAGGCGAAGAGGCCCAGGGGCGATCCGTCCGGCATAGTCCTCGTGAAGCGCCAAGAACCGCTCGATCAGCTCGCGGTTGACGCGCCAAGCGGCACCCGCCCCCGCCCGGCTCAATTGCAGCGAGGCCGTGAGCGAGCCGCGCTTCACATAGCGGTTCACGAGGCCGCGTGCGGAGACCTCGAGCCGATCCATGCCTAAGGGCAGACGAAAGCGGATGTCGAGCGTCCGGCCATTGACGCTCTTGACCTCCCAGGTCCAGCTCAGTGCCTCGTCGTGGCCGACGGCACGGGCGTAGCCCGTCATGCTGGAAATGGACACGCAGCCCCTTTAACTTGTGGACCAGGCCTGATTGCGCCCACTATATCTGGCGGGGTACCCCGCAACAAGGCCGCACTGACGATGCTGTTGGGAGCGCTCGAGAGATGCCGCGCCATATCCTGATCACCGGGGGCAGCAGCGGCCTCGGCGCGGCCTTGGCCCAGGCTTATGCCGGCCCCGGCGTGCGGCTGGCGCTCTCCGGCCGCGACGCGGCGCGGCTCGAGGCGGCAGCCGCGCGCTGCCGCGCCAAGGGTGCCGAGGTGGCGACAGGCCAGCTCGATGTCGGCGCTGCGGCGGCCATGGCCGAATGGATGCGGGCAGAGGACGCTGCCAAGCCCCTCGATCTCGTGATCGCCAATGCCGGCGTCTCGCTCGGCCAAGGCCAGGATGGCGAGCGCGCCGAGCGCGTGCGGCGCACCTTCGCCGTCAACCTCATGGGCGTCGTCAACACGGTCGAGCCCGCCATTGCGCTTATGGCGACGCGCCGGCGCGGGCAGATCGCGATCATGAGCTCGCTCGCCGGCTTGCGCGGCCTGCCGAGTGCCGCCGCCTACTCGGCGAGCAAGGCGGCGGTCAAGGCCTATGGCGAGGCGCTGCGCGGCGAGCTTGAGGGGCTCGGCATCGCGGTCTCGGTGATCTGCCCGGGCTTCGTCAAGAGCCGCATGACGGAGGCCAATGATTTTCCCATGCCGTTGCTGATGGAGGCCGAGCGCGCCGCGGCCATCATCAAGCGCGGCCTAGCGCGCAATAGGGCGCGCATCGCCTTTCCCTTCCCGCTCTATGCGGCGATGTGGCTGCTCGCAGCACTCCCGCCCGCGCTCACCGACCGCTGGCTCGCGCGGCTGCCGCGCAAGCACTAGAAGCGGCTCCTATTCGGCCTTCTGCCCCTCAGCACCGCCCTGCATCTGCCGCAGGCGTGCGACGTTGCGATTGTGCTCGGCGAGCGTCTTCGCGAAGACATGGCCGCCGCTGCCGTCCGCCACGAAATAGAGCTCGTCGCCCGCGGCCGGATGAAGGGCCGCCATGATGGACGCCTTGCCCGGATTGCCGATCGGCGTCGGCGGCAGGCCGTCCACGAGATAGGTGTTGTAGCGGCTCCCGGTGTCGAGATCGGCATGCGTGAGCGCGCGTCCAAGCGCACCCTTGCCGTGCGTGAGCGCATAGACCACGGTCGGGTCCGACTGCAGGCGCATGCGGTGGCGCAAGCGATTGAGGAACACCTGGGCGATGCGCGGCCGTTCTTCCGGCTTGGCCGTCTCCTTCTCGACGATCGAGGCCAGCACGAGCGCTTCCTCCGGCGTCTCTAACGCGAGGTCCGGCGCGCGCGCCGCCCAGAGCGCCTCGAGCGTCTCGCTCATCGCCTTCTGCATGCGCCGCACCATGGCCTCGCGGCTGTCGCCCCAGGAGAAGCTATAGGTTTCCGGCAGGAGGCTGCCTTCGGCGGGCGTCTCCTTGATGGCGCCCTCGAGCCCATCGGCATGTTCGATCTCTGCGAGCGCCTGCGCGCTGGTGATGCCCTCCGCAATGGTGAGCCGCCGCACCACGGGTTTGGCGTAGATGAGAACCTCCATTGCCGCCTCCGCGCTTGCATGCGCGGGGAACTCGTACTCCCCTGCGCGCAAGGCCCGGTGATTGCGCAGGAGATGCACCCCTATGGTGAAGATACGCGGGTCGCGGATCACGCCCCCTTCCGCGAGGCGGCGGCCGATGCCTTCCACGCTCAGGCCCTTGGGGATGACGAGCGCGCTCGCGCGCGCGAGCGGCCCCGGGGACGTGAACTCGGCATAACCCCAGATCAATACGGCGATGGCAAGGAGGATTAAGAGAGCGGGGCCCCCGATGCAAAGGGCGAGCCGGCGCATGGCGAAAGTCCGCCCGGCACTCAGGGGGCAGGGCCGAAGATCAACGACGCGTTGGTGCCGCCGAAACCGAAGGAGTTCGAAAGGACATATCTGATCGGGCGCTTCCTCGCATGATGCGGGACCAGATCGATGTCGCAGCCCTCTGAGGGATTGTCGAGATTTCGCGTCGGGGGGGCGACGCCGTCGCGCATCGCGAGAAGCGAGAAGATCGCCTCGACGCTGCCCGCAGCCCCCAGGAGATGGCCGATCGCCGATTTCGTGGACGACATGCTGAGCTTGTAGGCTTGCGCGCCGAAAAGGCGCTTGACGGCGCCGAGCTCGATCTCGTCGCCAAGCGGCGTCGAAGTGCCGTGCGCGTTGATGTAGTCGATTGCCTCGGGTTCGAGCTTGGCGCTCCTGAGCGCGTTGCGCATCGAGCGGAAGGCGCCGCTGCCGTCGGGCGTGGGTGCCGTGATGTGATACGCATCGCCGGACATGCCGTAGCCCAGTACCTCGCCGTAGATCCTGGCGCCGCGCTTCACGGCATGCTCGAGCGCCTCGAGGACGACGATGCCGGCCCCCTCGCCCATCACGAACCCGTCGCGGTCCTTGTCCCACGGCCGCGAGGCGGCGGGCGGGTTGTCGTTGAAGGCGGTCGACAGCGCGCGCGCCGCCGCAAATCCCGCGACGCCGATGCGGCATATCGCCGCTTCGGTTCCGCCCGCCACCATGACGTCGGCGTCGCCGAGCTGGATGAGGCGCGTCGCGTCGCCGATGGCGTGCGCGCCTGTCGAGCAGGCGGTCACCACGGAATGGTTCGGCCCCTTGAAGCCGAAGCGGATCGAGACATGGCCCGAGGCGAGATTGATGAGGCAGGCGGGAATGAAGAACGGGCTGAGCCGGCGCGGGCCCTTCTCCTTGATGAGGAGTGCCCCATCCGCGATTCCCTCGAGCCCGCCGATGCCCGATCCGATCATGACGCCGGTGCGCTCGCGCGATTCCTCGTCGCTCGGCGTCCAGCCGGAGTCCTCGACCGCCTGCACCGAGGCCGCCATCGCGTAGAGGATAAAGGGCTCGACCTTGCGCTGGTCCTTGGGCGGCATCCAGTCGTCGGCGTTGAAGTAGCCGGCCGCCGTCTCGCCCTGCGGCAACTGTGCTGCGACCTTGCACGGCAGATCCGAGACGTCGAAGCTCTGGATCGCGCGGATCCCCGACTCGCCGTCGATGAGACGCCGCCACACCGCCTTTACGCCGCAACCGAGCGGTGTGACCAGGCCCAGGCCGGTGACGACGACACGTCTCATGGGGACCTCCACTGCCCGGTTGC
>DATEQI010000554.1:0-8786 GCA_035272805.1 Alphaproteobacteria bacterium
GCACACGAGCGTGGTGGGTACTTGCAGCTTCGCTCGCGCCGCCGCCTGGCGCCAAGCCGTCCAGGAGGACCCCGTCGTGGTCGTGGAGAACTGCGGATAGAGCGGCAGCAGCACGATGCGCTCGGCATCCCACGATCTCACGGCCGCCGCCGCCTCGTCGGAGAAGGGGGCCCAATAGCGCATCGCGATGAAGGCTTTCACCGATCCGATATCGCGGAGCGCCGCCTCGAGGGCCTGCGCCTGCGCCTCCGTGTTGGCGAGAAGCGGCGAGCCTCCGCCCATCTTCCGGTAGATCTCGCGCGCCACGGGCGCGCGACGCCGCGAGATCAGCTTGGCGGCCGGCCAGCGAAGCAGCGCCGGCAGCGCGATGATGGCCCCGTCGTTGAACAGATTGAAGAGGAAAGGCTGGATGGACTCCGGTTTGTCGGGACCGCCGAGATTGAAGAGCACGACGGCAATCCGTTTGCCCTCAGCCATGGTCGCTTGCCTGCAGCGGGAGCGAGACCGTCATGCCCGCCAGCCTCGCACGATCTCGACCAGTGTCGCGACATGCTCGGGTGGGGTCGTCTGCACCACGCCGTGCCCGAGATTGAAGATGAAGGGCCCGCCGCCCCAGCTCCCGAGGATGCGCTCGGCGGCTTGCCGCATGGCCTTGCCTCCCGCCACCAGAAGCAAGGGGTCCAGGTTTCCTTGCAGGGCCGCATACGGTTGGAGCTCGCGCGCGGCCCACTCGAGCTCTACGGCGGGATCGAGGCCGATGGCATCCACCCCTGTGCGCTCGACAAAGCGCTTGTAGCCGAGACCGGCCCCGCGCGGGAAGCCGATGATCGGCACCTGCGGGTGAGCCGCCTTGACCTTGACGACGATGCGCCGGATCGGCTCGATGCACCACGCGTCGAACTCGCTCTCGGCGAGTGCGGCCGCCCAACTGTCGAAAATCTGCAGCACTTCCACGCCCGCCGCGACTTGGCGGATGAGATGGGTGGCACTCGCCTCTACGAGCAGATCGAGCAGGCCTGCGAACTCGGCCGGCTCGTTGAAGCCGAGAAGCTTGACCGCGGCAAAGTCCCGGCTTGTATGGCCTTCGACCATGTAGCTTGCCACCGTCCACGGGCCGCCCACGAAGCCGATCAATGCCGTCTCCGGCGCAAGGGATAGCCTGACGCGCTCGATCGCCTCGTAGACCGGCGCCAAGCGCTGAGCGAGCCGCTCCAAGCCGAGCTTTGCCCGCGCCTTACCGTCGAGGGGCTCCAGGATCGGTCCCTCGTTTTCCGAGAAGCGCATGCCCTGACCGAGCGCAAAGGGCACCATCAGGATGTCGGAGAACAAAATCGCCGCATCGAGCCCAAAGCGCCGCACAGGCTGAAGCGTCGCTTCGGCAGCAAGCTCGGGCGTGAGACAAAGCTCGAGGAAGCCGCCGGCGCGGACGCGCAACGCGCGATACTCCGGCAGATAGCGTCCCGCCTGCCGCATGAGCCAGAGCGGCGGCCGCTCGAGCCCCTCGCGTGCAAGCGCACGCAAGAGACGCTTTGGCCGAGCCTCTTTGCTGCTGCGCTTTTGGCTCATGGAGTCTTGAGCCATCGTTCTCCTCTTCCTTAAAGACTCTTTAAGAGAAGACTTTAGTAGTAGTAGTGGATGGCTGTGAAGGGTGGGGATTAAAACTTACCCCCAATTTCATGCCCCTCTCGTATCGCTCGGCGCTCCGGCTGCCGCCGACTGTGGACCATCTGTGATTATCGCTCGGGACATGGCAAGATTGCTGGCCGAAAGCCCGGTTTGAAGGAAGGCGAAAAAGGAGGATAAAGGATCTCTCGGCGCTCTCCAGCACGGGATTCACGCTTGCGGGTATCTTCGAGCGCTTGGGGCGCAAGTGAGGTGCGATGTGCCACGCGAGCGGGGGCGCTTTTGGCGCATGAGGGGCCAGGAGGCGAGTTATCCCCGCTGAGCGCCCTTTTCCCCCAACGCACGGGATAATACAGGAGCCAGCCCAGAGCCGTGAAGAAGCAGCATCTCCATTTGGTTTCGGATGCGACCGGCGAGACGGTCCATAGCGTCGTTCGCGCTTGCCTGGTGCAGTTCGAGGGCATCGATGTGGACGAGCACATGTGGCCGCTCGTGCGTACCAAGGGCCAGCTCGAGAAGGTCCTCTCCGAGATCGCCGAGCAGCCGGGGCTCGTGGTCTATACGCTCGTAGACAAGACGCTCCGTCATGTCCTCGTCACCGGCCTGAGGAAACTCAAGGTCCCCCATATCTCGGTGCTCGATCCGATCATGGGCTCCTTGGCAAGCTATCTGGGCCTGCAGAGCCGCAATCTGCCGGGCCGCCAGCACGAACTCGACGCCGAGTACTTCAGCCGCATCGACGCCATGCAGTTCGTGCTGACCCATGACGACGGACAAGCGGCCTGGAACCTCGACCATGCCGACGTGGTCCTCGTCGGCGTCTCGCGCACGTCGAAGACGCCCACGTGCATCTATCTCGCGAACCGCGGCATCAAGGCGGCGAACGTTCCCATCGTGCCCGGGGTCCCCATTCCCCACGAGCTCCTCGACGCACGGCATCCTCTCGTCATCGGCCTCACCAAGGACCCGGTTCGCCTCGTGCAGATCCGGCGCAACCGTCTGCGCACGCTCAACCAGTCGGAGGACACCGACTATACGGACCTCGAGACGGTCAAGCGCGAGCTTGCCGCGGCGCGCCGCGTCTTCGCAGACCAGGGCTGGCCGGTGATCGACGTGACGCGGCGCTCGATCGAGGAGACCGCCGCGGCGATCATGCAGCTCTATGGCGACCGGCGAAAGCAGATGCAGTGAGCGGCACGGCGACGACCACGGCCGGAAGCGGGCGAGCGCCAGGCGCGGGAGCGCCGTCCGTGGTGCTGGCTTCCGCCAGCGGCACCCGCGTCGTGCTTTTGCGCAATGCCGGCGTTCCCTGCCTTGCCGATGCGGCTGCCATCGACGAAGAGGAAGCGAAGCGCGCGCTCAAGGCCACGGGTGCGGAGACCGGTGCCGCTGCGGCGGCGCTCGCCGAGCTCAAGGCGCAAAAGGTCTCGCGGCGGCACGGCGGCGCCTTGGTGGTCGGCGCCGACCAGATCCTCGAATGCGCCGGGACCTGGTTCGACAAGCCCGCCGGACTCGATGAGGCGAGGGCCCATCTCAAGGCGTTGCGTGGCCGCGAGCATGAGCTCGTCTCGGCCGTCGCGGTGGTGCGCGACGGCGCGCCTCTGTGGCACCATGTCGATCGGGCCCGTCTCCGGATGCGCGCCTTCAGCGACGCCTTCATCGAGAGCTATCTCGCAACGCTCGGTCCGCGCGCGTGCGGCTCCGTCGGCGCCTATCAGCTCGAGGGCTTGGGCGCGCAGCTTTTCGAGCGCGTCGAGGGCGACTATTTCACCATTCTCGGCCTGCCGCTCCTGCCGCTCCTCGATTTCCTGCGCAATCACGGCGTGGTGCTGGAGTGAAGGCGCCTCGGACCGGGTGCCGTGCGGCCTTCGAGACGCCGCCTTCGGCGGCTCCTCAGGCTGAGGTTAGAATCCTTCTGCCACACACGAATTTTCCTCATCCTGAGGAGCGCCCCGAAGGGGCGCGTCACGAAGGACCGACGCTGGCCGGGCAAGCTGCGAGGAGATGCGCGCATAGGGTAGCCCATTTAGCAGGGGAGAATAGGCCGGGGGATGTGTCGTGGTCATTCTCGGCCTGACCGGCTCGATCGCGATGGGCAAGAGCACCGCGGCGGCGAGCTTTCGCCGCCTCGGCGTTCCCGTCTACGACGCCGACAGCGCCGTGCACCGGCTTCTTGCCAAGGGCGGTGCTGCGGTCCCTCTCATCGCCGCGGCCTTTCCCGGCACGGTCGTGGACGGCGTGGTCGATCGCCAGGCACTCGGCAGCGTCGTCTTCAATGAGCCTGCCGCCCTCGCGCGGCTCGAACGCATCGTTCACCCCCTCGTGCGCGCGGGCGAGGGGCGCTTCCTCCGCCGCCGGGCGGCACAGCGCGCGCGGCTCGTCGTCCTCGACATCCCGCTTCTCTTCGAGGACGGGGGCGCGAGGCGCTGCGATGCCGTGGTGGTGGTGTCGGCACCCGCCTTTGTCCAGGCCCAGCGGGTGTTGTCCCGTCCGGGCATGACGCTCGAGCGTCTCGAGGGCATTCTCAAGCGTCAAATGCCGGACCGCGAGAAGCGCCGGCGCGCGCATTTCGTGGTCGAAACCGGGCTCGGCAAGCGGCACGGCTTGCGCCGGATCGCGCATATCGTCAAAGTGATGCGCGGCAAGCGCGGGCGGAACTGGCCTCCGCGCATGCGCCTCATGAGGTAGCCGGGGAGGCATTATGCGTGAGATCGTGCTCGACACCGAGACGACGGGGCTCGATCCGGCCGACGGCCACCGCATCGTCGAGATCGCCTGCCTCGAGCTCGTCAATCATTTGCCGACGGGTGTCAGCTTTCAGCGCTACATCAATCCTGAGCGCGACATGCCCGAGGACGCCCAGGCGGTGCACGGGCTGAGCGCCGATTTTCTCGGCCGTCAGCAGAAGTTCGCGGAGATCGCGGACGAGCTTCTCGTCTTTCTCGGCGATGCGCTGCTGGTCATCCATAATGCCGAATTCGATATCGCCTTCTTGAACGCCGAGCTCGCACGCCTGGGCCGCCCCGCGCTGCCGCCCGAGCGCGCGGTCGACACGCTGACGCTCGCACGGCGCAAGTTTCCCGGCGCCCAGGCGAGCCTCGATGCGCTCTGCCGCCGCTTCGAGATCGACGCGAGTGCGCGCACCTACCACGGCGCGCTGGTCGACTGCGACCTCCTCTCCAAGGTCTATCTCGAGCTCATCGGGGGGCGCCAGGCGACCCTCGAGCTCGCGGCCGGGCTCGGCGCCGCCGCCGGCCAGCACGCTGGCGAGCGCCCGTTCCGGCCGCCGCGCCCGCACGCGCCGAGCGAGGACGAGCTCGCGGCGCACCAGGCCCTCGTCGCCAGGCTCAAGGGTGCGGTCTGGCTCGCTTGACGATCTGTAGCTGCGCGCTCACGCGGAGCGCGACTGCTGCTGCTGGGCGAGCTCGCGGCGGTAGAGCTCGACGAAGTCGATCGGCTGCAGGAGGAGCGGAGGAAAGCCGCCCTCGCGCGTCGCGTCCGCCACGATGTTGCGCGCGAAGGGGAAGAGCAGCCTCGGCGCCTCGATGAGGAGGAGCGGGCGCATGTGCTCCTGCGGCACCTGGCCAAGCGTCACCACCCCGCCATAAGTGAGCTCGACCATGAAGAGGGGCTCGCTCCCCGTCTTGGCCGAGGCGCTGATCACGAGCGTCACCTCGTAATCCTGGTCGGCCAAGTGCTGCGCGCCGACATTCACCGTGACGTCGATTGTGGGCGGGCTTTGCAGCGTCTGAAAGCTCGCGGGCGCGCGCGGGTTCTCGAAGGAGAGGTCCTTGACGTATTGCGTCTTGACGGCGATGGGGATCTGGCCCGCCTGGGGCGTCTGGGGCGGGGCCTGAGCCGGGCCGGGCGCACCGCCATTGCCGTTCGACGCGGGGGGCTGGTCGGACATCGGGAACTCCTTCAGAGGGCTCGAGCGCGCGCGGCATGGGACGATCGCGCTGTGGCTGAGTGGCTATCATGGAATATGCGCGCGAGCAATCGCGTGAGCGAATCAGAGCAGCGCCGACCGCGTCGGGTCGAAGCCGAGATAGGCGCCATTCAAAAGGGTCTCGCCGGTGAGCGCGCGGATGAAGCCCCAATGGCTGATGACCGCCACCTCGGGCCAGTCGGGCGACGCCGCCATGCGTGCGCGGAAGCGTCGACAGCGCTCATGAAGCGAAGCCTCGCTTTCTTCGCCGCGGCCCCACCAGCGCTCCTCGAGATGATGGAAGGAGAGCCGAGGCCAGCGCCGGGCGAGCTCGGCCGGCGGCGTGCCGATGTCGCAGGTGAAGGCGGCGCGCTCGCGCACGAGCGGCTCGACCGAGATGGGAAGGCCCAGGGCGTCGGCGATGATGTGCGCGGTCTCGAGCGCGCGCGTGTAGGGGCTGGCGATGAGGCGCTTGACGGCCCGCGGCCGCAGCGTCTCGAGGGCCGCGAGCGCCTGCTGCCGTCCGGCTTCGGTGAGCTGGGGATCCGGGATGCCCGGATCGACGCGCGTGGCGCCGTAATGCAGGTTGAAATAGGACTGTCCGTGACGGATCAGGATCATCGCTTCCCTCTCTCGCCGTGCGGAAGGCGCCGGCTTTCCTCCGCTGCGGGCGGCTTCCCCCGCTCGACGACGGTATATTCGGCGTCGATGATCATGCCGTGACTGCGCCGCTCGCGCACCTCGAAGGTGCGCCAAATCCGCCGCCGCAGCCCCCGTCTCACCCACGGCACGAAGAGGAGGAGGCCAAGCACGTCGGTGATGAAGCCCGGGACGATGAGCAGCGCGCCTGCGAGGAGGATGGCAAGGCCGTCGAGCATCTCATCGAGCGGGGGCTGATTGGCGAGGGCCGCTTGGCGGGCGCGCGCGAGCGTCGCCAGGCCTTGCGCGCGCATGAGCGCCAAGCCGGCGAAGCTGCCAAGGAGGGTCAGCCCGATCGTGGGCCACACCCCGATGAGCTCCCCCACCTTGATGAAGACCGCGATCTCAAGGAAGGGCAGCGCCAGGAGCGCCAAGAGGGCTAAGGGTGCCATGGGCTAAGGGTGCCATGCTTGCAGGAGAGGGGCGGAGGGCCTATTTCTAAGTAAGCGCCAGGGCGGGCGGCTCCTGCACGGGCAGGGAGGCTGTACCCAGGGGCCCCGTTCGAGTATTCTCATGGGGTCTATTTAGCCCAAGCGCTCTGGCCGGTCCAGCGCAGGCCGGCGGACTGGAAGCAATGGACGTGCACTTCATCGACATCATCTTCTTCGCGATGGTCGCGGCCTTTCTGATCCTGCGGCTGAGGAGCGTGCTCGGCCGGCGCACCGGCGAGGAGCGCGAGCGCCCCGATCCGTTCCATCCGAAGCCCGCGGAGGGTGCGGGCGACAAGATCATCCAGCTTCCCGACCACACCCAGCGCAACGGCGGCGCGCCGCTCGAGCCGCCGCCGGCGACCACGGGCACGCCGCTCGAGGCCGGGCTGACCCAGATCGCGGTGGCCGACCCCGGATTTGCGCCGGAGCACTTCGTCGAGGGTGCCAAGGCCGCCTTCGAGATGATCGTCACCGCCTTCGCGAAAGGCGAGCGCCAGACGCTGCGCCCGCTCCTCAACGACGCGGTGTTCGAGAATTTTTCCAGCGCGATCAAAGCGCGCGAGGATGCCCGGCAGACGCGCGAGACGACCCTCGTCGGGATCAAGTCGACGGACATCCTCGAGGCGCAAATGGACGGCCGCAGCGCCTTCGTGACCGTCAAATTCGTTTCCGAGCAGATCAACGTCACGCGCGACAAGGACGGCAATGTGGTCGAGGGAGACCCGGGCCATGCGGCCGAGATCACCGATATCTGGACCTTCGCGCGCAACACGCGCTCGCGCGATCCCAACTGGGCGCTCGTCGAGACCCGCAGCCCGCACTGAAGCTCCCCGCAACGCGCCTTCGCTTGCCTCGCCCGCCGCCGCAGCCCTTCGCATAGGCGTTAGCACCTCGTTTCATCTTTGCGTGCTGCTGATCCTCGCGGCCCTTGCCGCGTGCGAGGTAGGGGCACCCCCCGGCCCCGAGCGCCTCACCCTCGAGCGTGCCGAGTTCGCCGACCTGCCCGGCTGGCGCGAGGACAAGGTCGGAGACGCGCTGCCGGCGCTCCGGCGCTCTTGCGCCAAGCTCTTGGCGCAGCCGGAGGCCGCCGTCCCCGGCCCGGAGGATGCCCCGACCCGGCTGCCTCGCCTGCGTGCCGCCTGTGCGGCATTGCCCGCGGTCGCAGAGGGCGATGAAAACGCGGCGCGCAGCTTCCTCGAGCGCTGGTTTCTCCCCTATCGTGCCACGACCGCCTCAGGCCCGGAGGGCCTTTTCACGGGCTATTACGAGCCCGAGCTCAGCGGCTCGCGCCAGCGAGGCGGGGGCTATGCCGTGCCCCTTTACGGCGAGCCCAAGGACCTGGTCACGGTCGACCTTGGCGCCTTCGACGACAGCCTCAAGGGCAAGCACGTGACCGGCCGGGTCGTCGGCCACGCGCTTCTACCCTACCCGACGCGGAGCGAGATCGAGGCGGGAGCGCTCGAGGACAAGGCCAAGGAGCTCCTCTGGCTCGCCGACCCGATCGATGCCTTCTTCCTGCAGATTCAAGGCTCGGGCCGGGTGGTGCTCGAGGACGGCTCGGTGGTCCATATCGGCTATGCCGCCGCGAACGGGCGGCGCTACCGCGCGCTCGGCAAGCTCCTGGTCGAGCGTGGCGCCATGAGCCTCGATGAGGTGTCGCTCGCCTCGCTCAAGGCTTGGCTCCGCGCCCATCCGGGCGAGGCCAAGGCGCTGATGGACGAGAACGCCTCCTATGTCTTCTTCCGCGAGATCGCCGGCGACGGCCCGGTCGGCGCCGAAGGGGTGGCGCTCAGCGCGGGCCGCAGCCTTGCGGTCGATCCCAAGTTCATTCTCCTCGGCCTGCCGCTCTGGCTCGACATTGCCAGCCCCGAGGCGGGCAAGCGCATCCGCCGGCTCGTCATCGCCCAGGATGTCGGGAGTGCGATTAAGGGTCCGGTGCGGGGGGATCTGTTCTGGGGCCACGGCGCGGAGGCCGAGGAGATGGCCGGACGAATGCGCTCGACCGGCGGCTACTATCTGCTGCTGCCGCGCGGGGAGTGAGGCCGGCCCAAGCTAATGCGAGAGGCTTGACCCGGCAAGTTCACTCGGTGGCCTGACCCTTGGCG
>DATEQI010000555.1:0-2579 GCA_035272805.1 Alphaproteobacteria bacterium
GATCCTCTTCATCCCGCTCGCGGTGATGAGCTTCGAGCTCGGCATCTTCAACAGCCTGTGGGCGCTCATCCTCACCTATCCGACCTTCTTGGTACCTTTCTGCACCTGGCTCCTGATGGGCTACTTCAAATCGATCCCCTACGAGCTCGAGGAGTGCGCGCTCATCGACGGTGCCAACCGCTTCCAGATCCTGTGGAAGATCGTGCTCCCGCTCGCCGTCCCCGGCCTCATCTCGGCCGGCATCTTCGCCTTCACGCTCTCCTGGAACGAGTTCATCTACGCGCTCACCTTCATCTCCGATTCGGAGAGCAAGACGGTGTCGGTCGGCACCATCACCGAGCTCGTCGAGGGCGACGTCTATCACTGGGGCTCGCTCATGGCAGGAGCACTCGTCGGCTCGCTGCCGGTCGCCATCCTCTATTCCTTCTTCGTCGAGCACTACGTCTCGAGCATGACGGGAGCGGTGAAGGAATAAGGAGATAAGGGGATAAGGAGGAGTGGGGAATGCGGGCGCTCGGAGCTTCACTTCAGCACTTCGCTCAGCGGATGGTGATCACCTCCACGCCGATGTCCAGTTTCTGCCAGACGCGGTCGGCGGTCACCGCCGGCGCATGCAAGCGCAATGCCGAGGCAAGGCAGGCGCAGTCCGCGAGCGACAGCCCGGCCTGCCTGGTGCGCGTACGCAATCGAGCAGTATCCTCTGCAAGCGTCTCGTCGAAGGCCAGGACCACGAGATCGAGCACCGCCATTGCGGCGGCGGCGCTCGCCGCCGTGAGCCCGGTCTGGTAGAGCTTCGTCAGGACCTCGCTCAGGTTGACCGCGTTGATATGGGCGCCGACGAGGCGGCTCGGCTCGAATGCCGTGAAAGCCTCGCCCTGCAGCAACGCCAGCACCGCCGAAGCATCGGCGACGATCCGGCCGTCAGTCACGGGAGGCTTCGCGCCGCCGCTCGGCGATCAACTCGGAGACCAGATCGCGCCTGCCGATATGTTTCGCCACGATTTCCCGGGCCTTGCGAACGGCCCTTGCTTTGGTGCGCAGCCGCAGCTCGCCTTTGCCGACCACCTCGACCAGTACCTCCGTGCCGGGACGCATCCCCGCAGCCTCGCGGCATTCCGCGGGAATGACGATGCGGCCTTGCTCATTTATCTTGGCTTTCGTTGCCATGGCGCGCGGACCTGCATGTGTCACGAAAAGAAATCAATGACACATGCATCAAGGCATGTCAAGGCGGCGCGGGCGGCGCGCGCCCGAGGATGAGCGCGTGGATGTCGTGGCTGCCCTCGCCTTGCGATGTGTGAACGCCCAATTTCGTGCCTGTAATCGAGCGCCTTGTGTTGGCCGACCAAGTTTTGTAACATGTTACGGAGCGAGGTATGGTGCCGTGACAAGCCGGGCAAGTGAACGAATGCGGGCCTATAGGATGCGACTGAGCCGCCAAGGCCTGAGGCCTGTGCAGCTGTGGCTCCCGGACACCCGCTCGCGGCGTTTTCGGGCCGAGGCGCGGCGGCAATCGTTGCTCCTGCACGATAGCGCTCGCGAAGGCGAGATCATGGACTTCATCGAGAGGGCCAGCGACCGGGAAGGCTGGGAGCCTTGAGACGGGGCGACGTCGTCCTTGCCGCAACGCCGGGCGATTACGGGAAGCCACGGCCGGCCGTCGTGACGCAGTCCGACATATTCAATGAGACGCACCCGAGCGTCGTGATGTGCCCGCTGACCACCTTCCGGGTCGAAGCACCCCTCTTCCGCATTACGGTCGAGCCCACAGAAGGCAATGGATTGCGTCAGTCATCTCAAGTCATGGTCGATAAGATCACGACCCTTCGTCGGGATCGCTTGCGCAGTACCATAGGACGCCTCGATCAAGAAACCATGAGGCGGGTCGACCGTGCGCTCGCGGTATTTCTCGGCCTCGGCTGAGCGAGAGCAAGTTCCGATTGCATAGGCGCAGTGCGTGCTTCGAGACGCGGTGCTTCGCACCGCTCCTCAGCATGAGGCAGGTTCATGATTGCACAAAGAACCTCCTCAGCCTGAGGAGCGCCCAAAGGGCGCGTCTCGAAGGCCGCACCGATTCCATCCAGCCGGAAATTGCTCTGGCCCCGCGGCTTCGACGTGCCCGCATCGCCGGGCGGCGCGCGCGCTCCTCTCCGACCGCCTCACCCCGTGAACGCCTGTATCCCGGTCTGCGCGCGCCCGAGGATGAGCGCGTGGATGTCGTGGGTGCCCTCGTAGGTGTTGACCGCCTCGAGGTTCATCACGTGGCGGATGACATGGTACTCGTCGGCGATGCCGTTGCCGCCGTGCATGTCGCGCGCCACGCGCGCGATGTCGAGGGCCTTGCCGCAATTGTTGCGCTTGATGAGCGAGATCGCCTCGGGTGCTGCCTTGCCCTCGTCGATCATGCGGCCCACGCGCAGTGCCGCCTGCAGGCCGATCGCGATCTCGGTCTGCATGTCGGCGAGCTTCTTCTGGACGAGCTGGTTGGCGGCGAGCGGGCGGCCGAATTGCTTGCGCTCGAGGGTATAGCTGCGCGCGGCGTGCCAGCAGAATTCGGCCGCCCCCATGGCTCCCCAGCC